>NZ_AWQP01000001.1:0-93999 GCF_000972175.1 Pseudomonas syringae pv. coryli str. NCPPB 4273
TCTTTGGACTGTTGTCGCTTGCGGTCCGCTTCCCGCGCCTTGTTGGCGAGGAAGGTGCTGGCTTCGTTGGAGAACGCAGTGACGATCTCGAAACCGGCGCGGACTTCATCTTCGTCGAAGATCGGCTTGAGCGAGTTGCTGCCGTTGCGATCACTGGACACGTCGCGGTTGAGGCTGGCGACGGTTTGTTCGGCGTTCTGACCCGTGCGTTTCTGCTGTTCGGCGTCGTCGGTGATAACGACGGCACCGCCACTGATGCCGCTGCGCGTTACGCTGCTGGCCTTGTCGCTGGCGCTGATGGCGATCGGCATGTTGGCGCCGATATTGTTTTCGTTCTTCGCCAGGTCGGTGCCAGGGTTGACCGTGCCGCCGGTCTGCACGTTGCCTTTCTGGTCCTTGCCGATTTCGTTGTAGCCACCGCCGAGGCTGACGGTGTTGGCGTCGTAATCGGCCTTGTTCTTGATGTCGCGGCTGGTGAGGCTGGACGTGATCAGGCTGTTCTTGCCGTCCTGCACGGCCTTGTCGCTGCTGGCGATCACGGCGCCGACCAGGTCGGTGTTGCCCCGCACGTTGATGTCGAAACCGTCATCACCGGCCTTGATGCCTGATTGCTCGGTGACGCTGGCGTAGTTGGAGTCGATGTTGGTCGCGCCGAAGTTGCCGCTGGCACCACTGATGGTGCTCATGCCGGTGCAGAACGGCGGAATGCACAGGCTGACGCCAAAGCCGAGGCTCTTTTCGTCGACCTTGTAGGTGTTGGTGTCCTGCAGGCTTTCGATATTGAGATCACCGCCGACGTCGGCGATGACCTTCTTGCCACTCGCCACCGCGCCTTTGATCTGCGTGTCCCCGCCAGACGCCAGCAGCAACTGGTTGCCAGCTTCTACTTTGGTGTTGGTATGGGTCAGTTCGTCACCGTCGGCCTGGCCCTTATTGCCGGTGACGCCCAAGTCCAGGGTAAAGCCGTTTTTGGTGCCGCCCAGCGAGAAGCCGATACCCACGCTGGCGCTGCTGCCTTTGCTGTCGGTGTTTTGTTGGCTGGTGTTGTTGGCGGCCAGCAGGTTGATGTCGCCGTCGGCCATCAGGCTGGCGTCACGTCCGGCCTTGATCTGGCTGCCTTGTACCGTGATGTCGCTGTCTGCACCTGCGCCGGTCGCGCGCAGACGCACATCTTGACCGGCGGTGATGGTCGATCCGGCGGCGCTGTCGCTGGTCTGGGTGGTTTTGCTTTCATTCTTTTTGGTGCCCAGTGACAGGCTGATGTTGAGGCCGCCCGCCATGTCGGGGTTCATTGCCACCGCCGTGGCGGCGTTGTTACCGCCCAGCAGTACCGTTGCTGCCGCCAGCGCTTTCATGCGCCCGTCGTCGGTGTTCTCCGACGCATGCTTCATCTGTTGAGTGGTCTGGATGGCGCTGATGACCGGGTTGGTCACGGTCAGGGTAAAACCGGTCTGCTTGAACAGCGTTTCGCGTTCGCGCTTGCTGCTGTTACGTGCCTCGACGACATCGATGGTTTGCCCGGTGATGTCGACGCTGCCTTCAGGCGCGCTAACCTGGCTGCCCACCTGGCGGTAGCCTTTGCCCGCTTCGATCAGCACATCGCCCTTGGTCGAGCCCACCGTACTCGCCGCTGCCGTCTGGCTGGTGGTGAGGTCCTTGACGCTTTGCTGCTGAGTGCCGAGCGTCAGTGCAATGCCGCCACCGCTGAACAGGCCGCTTTTCTTCACCGACTTGTCATGACGTTCGCTGCTGCTCTCGGTCGCGGCTTCGATGTTGATGTTGTTGTCAGCCGCCAAAATGGTCTGGTTGGTAGACACCACGTTGCTGCCGCTGACGTTAATGTCGCGACCGGCCTGGACATAGGTTTGCTCGCCACTCAGCGTCGAGCCCTGCGCCTGAGTCTGGTTGACAGTGTCACGTGTGGTGGTGGTCTTGCTGGAGAACAGACCGTTGCTGCCCTTGAACTTGTGCGCCTCATCTGCAAACTGGGTGTTTTGCGCAGCAGTGAGATTCACGTCGCGCCCGGCGTCGGCAATGATCGCACCTTGCTGGCTGGTGACACTCGCGCCTCGGGCGTTGATGTCCTGCGCTGCGCTCAGGCGAACGTCGCCCTGCCCTTGAATGGTCGAGCCGACTTCGGTCTGACTGGCATCCTTGCGCCAGTTGCTGCCGTTCCAGTTAACCGATTGCTGATGGGCTTCGCCGACAGTCGTCAGGTTGATGTTATTGCCAGCCTGCAACGATGTGCTGCCGCCAGTACCTGCGTTGACCACCTGAGCGCCGGTCAGGTTGAGGTCTTTGCCCGCGTTGACGTCCATGGTGCCGCCAGCGCCGCTAACGAACAATCCGGCCACTCGCGACAGGTTGGTACGAGTGCCTTGAGCGCTGCTGCTATCGCGACTGCTGGAGATGACATTGACGTTTTGCCCGGCATTGATCGCCAGGCTGTCTGTAGCGCCGATCAGCCCACCGAGATTGTCGAGGTTTTCCCGAGCGGTCAGCGAGACCTTGTCAGCCTGGATGCGACCACCGAGGTTTTCGATGTTCTGCGCGGTAATCGCCATCACACTGCGCCCGGCCAGGCTACCGCTGTTGACCAGATCGCCTGCGATGTTCAGGTTCAGGCGTTGTCCGGCAATCAGCGAGCCAGAGCCGTTGAGGTCGCTTTCCTGCACGCGCACGTAGACCTGAGGCACCAGCACGTCGCGTGTTTCGCCATTGGCGAGGGTGACTTTCTTCTGCACCAGCCAGACGATATCGCTGGTCAGCTGCGCCATCTGCTCGGGGGACAGCTCGACGCCAGGCACCAGCTGCCATTGATTGGCGAGGGTCACAGCGTTGTCGATCAGCGCCCGGTATTGGGCTTCGTCATTCGCATAGCCATCGAGGAAGCGTCGACCGGTGAGTTGCGCGACCTGTTCGCGAATCAGCTTCTGCTCGTAGAAACCGTCACCGAGGCGTTGCTGGGTCAGGGCAGGGTCGACTTGCAGGCGCTCAAGCATGTAATCCGACGACAACCAGGTACGGTAACTGGCAAAGCGCGGATCGGTTTCGATCAGGTAACTGCTGCTGGGCTGCGGGTTGGTGGTAAACAGACTGTTATTCGGCAACTCAAGAGACGGGCCACCGGTGCGAATCTGTTCGGCGACGCCTTGGGCATTTTGCGTAGTTTGCGCAGCGACCTGCACGATAGGGGCGACCTGAAAGGTTCTGGCCGCTGGCGCATTCACCGCACCGGTGGACGTAATCTGCTGGCCGACTGCCTGGGTCCCGCGCGCGCTGATCTGCGTGCCGGTGCCAGCGACGGCAGAGTTTTGTGCGAAGACAGTTGGTTGCAGGGATATCTCCTGGATCAACGGCGCAGGAGTGTAAGCCGCCGTATTCGAGCCTTGCCGGTCGCGACCCTTGCGCTGGATACGATAGAAGTTGGTCACCGTCCCGCTGTCGACCGTAGTGCGCTGGCCGGACAGTTCGGTGTTGGTCAGGCTGGTAACGTCCGCCTGCAATAGCCCACCGGCAATGATGCGACTCTTGTCGTTGAGCACATCGCCAGCGCTGATCAGCATCGTTCCACCGGACAGTATCTGCGCGGGTGCCGAGGTGGCAATCTGGGTTTCATTGACTACGCGGGTGTAGTCGTAACGATTCCAGTTGTCGCGCTGGCCCTCAGGGGTGACCAGATAATTGACCTCATCGTTACGCAGGGAAATCTCATTGGCCTGATAGCGATTGGTCGAGCCAGTGAGCTGAAATTCCTGCTCTGGCGTACGGCTGACTTCCACTTCACGAGTGCTGAAATGTTCGTTGGTGTTGCGCGCGCTTTGTACGTTCAGCGAGAGATTGCCAAGTGCTTCGATCGTTGCGCTGGCATTGGTCAGCAGTTGAGCACGACCCTGTGCAGTATCTGCGGCGCTCAAGCCGCCGCCGATGGCGAGGTCGCCAGCACTGAAAATCAGCGATTGCTCGCGGTTGTTAACGGTGCCAGCGCCGATGTTTAACGACTCTCGTGCTGCGAGCGTGGCCGCAGTACCGTTTTCGTCGAGGTTGTTCAATGTGGTAGTGGCAATCGCCAGTCGGTCACCGTACAGACGCGCAGTCCCAAGATTGTTGAGCGTCGTGGCCTGCACGCGCACCTGCTGGCCATCGATCAGGCCACGGTTGGTCAGCGTGTCAGCGACGTTCAGGCGAACCTGGCCCGCGCTGATTTCGGCATTGGCGCTGTTGTCGAGCGTCTGTGCGCTGACCAGCAGCGACTTGCCCGCCAGTAAACGCCCGGTGTTGTTGAGCGCCCCGGCGGTGCTCAGATCAACGTTATTGTTGGCCTGAATCTGCCCGCTTAAATCAAGGCCGCTCTGCAACCTGAACGTGATGTCACCCAGGCTCAAGGCTCGGCCAGTACCGCTGTAGTAAGCCGCGTTGAGCGACAACAGCTTGCCCGCAATCAAGGTGCCGTCGAGGTTATTGACCGACAGCAGTTTGCCCGCCATCCGCGTACCGTCGAGGTTGTTTGCAGACTGGCGACGCTGTGCCGTATCGCGGTCGCTGATGGTCAGGTCGCCAGTCGAAGAGATCAGGCCATTCTGGTTATTCAGCGTCTGGCTCACGCCCAGCAACAGACCTTCATCGGTGCGTACGGCACCGCCCTGGTTGTTGAGGGTGTTGACCGCCAGATTCGTGCTGCGGCCTTCAAGGCCTTGGTTGGTGCCCTGCGTGGCGCTGTTGTCGAGCACATCGGTGCTCAGGCTCAACGCGCCCGCACTGCGGACCAGCCCTCCCTGATTGTTGAGGGTCTGACCCAGCACCAGCTCGACGTCGCCGAGGCTTTGCAGCTGGCCGCCACGGTTGTTCAGCTGTGAGCCTTCGATGTGTACGGTTTTCTCACCAATGATCTGGCCGCCGTCGGTGTTGGCCACGTCGCTGGCGTTGAGCAACAGGTTGCCCTTGGCGCTCAAAAAGCCTGCGCTGTTGTTGAGGCTGGCGCTACGGATTTCCACGGCATCCTGGCCGCTGATGCCTTTGGTAGTACCGGATTGCAGGTTGTTCAGCGCCTGGCTGCCGGTGTCGATGAACAGCTTGCCTTTGGCTTGAATCAAGCCGGCAGCGTTACGCAATTCGCCACTGCGCAGGTCCAGGGTGGCACGGGCGTCGAGTGTGCCGTCGCTGTTGTCGGCCAGATTACCGTTGCTGTTGAGGTCCAGTGCCTGACCGCTGATCACACCACTGCGGTTATCCAGACCCTTAGCTGCAACAGTGATGTCACCCTGGGCTTCCAGGCGTCCGCCATTGTTGTTCAGAGCGCCATTGCTTACGTTGACCGAAAGGCCGGACTGCACCGAACCCAGCACACCATTGGTGTTGTTGAACTGCCCGGCGATGATCGCCATGCGTTGGGTCGACGCCAGCGTGCCACCAATGTTGTTCAGTTGGCTGAACTGCGCTTGCAGCTCGCCACCGGCGCTGACCGTGCCTTTGGAATTTTCCAGACGTGCGCCGTTCAGTTGCGCGGTGCCGCTGGCCGCCAGCGTACCGCCGCTGTTGTCGATCAGATCGCCCGCAGTAACGGTCAGCAGGCCGCCGTCGGTGGCGATGACTTTGCCACTCTGGTTATTCAGCGTACCGACGTTGAGCGCCACAGCGCCCGGGCTGCTGACCTGTCCGTTCTGATTGTCGAACTGCTGGCTGGCGTTGATCTGCAAAGGCTGAGCACCGGTTTGCAGAATGCGACCACGCTGGTTGGACAGGTTGGTGGTGTCGAGCGTGATCTGCTGGCCCTGGGTCAGGCCATCATCAACCACCGCGTCAGCAGCCTTGATCGACAGACTGGCGTTGCTCGCGATCTTGCCTGCGTTGCCATCCAGCCGGTTGGCCTGGATATTCAGCGAGCCCTTGCCTGCGTGCTCGATAGTGCCACTGCGGTTATCGACATGGCTGGCGCTGAGCCGGGCATTGTCAGCGTTGGAGGCGATACGACCGCTACGGTTATCGAGGGTCCCTGCAGCCTTGATCGAGGTATCGGCAACGCCGGTCTGCACCAGTTCGCCACCGACGTTGGACAGGTCACTGGCGTTCAGTTGCAGGTTGTCGGCGTTGACGGTGGCGCTGTCGGTGCGCAAGGTTTTCGTCGCGCTGGCCGTGAGTGTCTGGCTGGCATCGACCTTGCTGCCGCTGAGGTTGGCGTCGCCGTTGTTGGCGGTCAGGGTGACATTGCGACCTTGAGTCTGGCTGCCGCTGAGGTCCAGATCATCGGCCTGAAGATTGATGTCACCCGCCGCCAGATTCTGGCCCTGGGCCGTGACAGTAGCTGCCTGTACCGTGAGGTTGCCACTGCTACCCAATTTGCCGTCCGTAGCTGCGCCCGCCGCCAGTGCCGAGCCCCTGGTACTGCGAATTGCCTTGCCGGTGACAGTGGTGTTGTTCTGGCTGGCGATCGTCCCGCTGTTGTCGATATCGCCGGAGGTGACGAGTCCGAGGTCGCCCTTGGCGTAAAGCGAGCCGCTGTTATCAACGCTGGTGGCATTGATACGGGCCGTCGTTGCACTGCTGATAGCCCCCTGGTTTTGCAGCTTGCCATCGGCGCTGATCACGACTTCGCCGGCCATCGCACCGATCTGCCCGGCATTGCGCATGCCGACGCCTGATTCAGTACCCACCAGCATGATCTTCCCGGCATACATGCCACCCAGTTGCGCCACATCGATGGCAACGGTCGGCTTGTCGCCATCAGCTCCGGCCTGAGGTGTGGCCTGCGTGTTGTCGGCGTTGACCTGATTGCGTCCGGCAGTCACTTTCAGGTCATTGGCCCAGATGCCTGCATTAACCTGCACGGTGCGGGCGATCAGGTCTGTGTAGTCGGCGTCACGGGTATCAAGGCCTTTGCCCTGAATATTGATAGCGCCGCGATTCACCGTGTAGCCGGTGATGCGGCCGTTCTCCAATTGCGCCTGACCGGTGCTCAAGGTTGCACGGTTGGCGTTGATGAAGCCACAACCGTCGCAGGTAATACCGGCCGGGTTGGCGATCACCACCTGAGCGCGCTGCCCGGCGACTTCGACATAACCGCGCAGCTGGCTGGGATTGCTGGCGTTGACTTCGTTGAGGATGACCCGCGCGTTGCCATTGGCCAGCGCCGCGTTGCCTTCGATCCAGCCACCCAGCTGAGTCTGAGAGTTCACCCCGCTGTTGTTGAGAATAACCCCACGGTTGTCGACATCGAACTGGTTGTACGTATTGCGCGAAACACCGGCGGCGCTCGGCGTCTGAATATTGACCTGTGGCGTGCCATTGGCGCTTTCAATCACGGTCGGACGCTGGTCGGCTGCGGCAGAGGGATCAGCGACTATGGTGCCAGCGGCCCAGACCGGTCCTGCGCTCAAGGACACCAATCCGATCGCAGTCATCAACGCGAAACGCAGCGCGCCCAGCGTCGCTACGCAGCCGGGCGCTACCGCCACTTGGCTGGCGCGAGTACCGGGTGCCTTGACCTGGCTGGCGACGTTCTCCGCCACGACCATCAACAAACCACGTGCCTTGTTGAAAACGATTCGGTAAAGGTGCTTGTTCATAGCAATTCCATCTGCGGAGCCAGCCCCGCGAAACTAACGTTTATAAAGGCGAAGTCTTGAATGCCATAGCGGTGGCGACCGGGTGCGCAGCGAACCAGGCTTTCGCCTGTTCAGGGATCACACCAATGCCCTGAAATGTCTTGATCCTTAGCCCGCGCTCTTCACCACGGTGATAGAGCGCGCGCCCGCATTTGTTGGCGAACAGCCGGCGGTGCAGTACACGTGACAACGCGGCGGTATGCCCAAAAGGCGCTACCCAGTCGTTAAGCCAGGTTCGCTCGCCGCAGTTCCAGTCGGCTTCGCTCAGGGCCAAAGGTGATTGCTGGAGATAGCGCTGCTCTGCGGCCTCGTCGAGGTTGAGCCAGGACAGGTAACACACCGGCTTGCCGTTCTCGCTGCCAAGTACGAACTGACGATGCTTGAGCGCTGGCAGCAGCAGCGTGGGCAAAGTGTGCAGCGGTGCATCGCGATGAGCGCTGGAGTGCATCCACAGCCAGGTCACCGAACCGAGTACCGCGGCTTCGTTCCAGGGCTCGTTGATCAGGCCAGGGGCCGTTATGTCTAGCGATTCAAAGCGCATGGCATGACCTCAGAATGACCAGATAACGGTAAAAGCCGTGGTGACGTTGGCCGTCTCGAAACCATCGGGTTTCTTCAGAGGCGTGCCCACAGACCAGTCATAAGACAGGCCTTTATAGCCACCGCGAACACCGATCACAGCACCGGCCAGGCGTTTACCGATCAGGAATTCGCTGGCCTGACCGCTGACTTCGCCGTAGTCGATCCCGGTGTAAAGCTCCTGGCCGGTTTGCCCCAGCGCCAGACCGAGTTCGTTGCGCAATGTCCAGCCGCGATCAGCAGACAGAATATTTTCCCCGTCAAAGCCGCGCACGCTGTAGCGTCCGCCGATCGAAAAGCGGTCCTGCGGCACTAGCGGCGTCCGGTTCCACTGCGACCGCCAACTGCCGATGTAGCGCAGCCGCTGGTCACTGAGGGCGAATGGCACTTGCAATTGGGCGTCGGCGGTGATGATCTGCGAACGTGATGTGCCTGCACCCAGCGCGTCTTCAGGCGCCTCAAGCGAGTCATGGGCTCCGGTGCCACGACGATAGGCGACCCCCAGGTCAAGAATCGACGCGCCAATGAACTCGCGATGATCCAGACCGAACTGCCAGCCGGCCATGCGTCGGTCCTGGTTGCCGATCTCGGTATCATCAATGAAGTTTTCCGAAGAACGCGTCCACAGCCCGCCCCACGCCGTGGTCTTGCGCACCGCATCGCGATACAACAGGCGCGACAGGCGCAGGTCGTTATTACGACTTTCGCCGCGATACTGGTAGGTCTGCGTGGTGCCGGCTACCGACTGCTCGTAGTTGTACTCGCTGGTGGTGAACGCCAATTGCCAGTAACCGAATGGCAGTGAATAGTGAAACGTATTGCCGTCGGAGCCACGTCGGCCGGATTCACCACCGCCCAGATCGTGGTTGAGGCTCGCGTAGAACAGATCGTTAAGCGAAAGCAGGTTGTCCAGCGAAAGCGAGACGTTGCCTTGGTATTTGCCTGTGGTCTTGCTGCCTGAGTTATCCAGCGACAGGCTGACGCGGGCCGGGAACTGCTGGCTCCATTTGATCACCACGTCGCTTTCGCCAGGCTTGGCATCTGCCGCGCGGGCTGGCGTGATCTGAATATCGGCCTCGGCTGTAGGCACGCGCTTGAAGTTTTCCAGCGCCTGTTCGATGTCACGCAGGTTGAGCAGATCGCCAGGGTTGGCGGGCATCGCATTCCACAGGTTGGCGCGACGACTGGTGCCTTCCGCAAAACGAATTTCGCGAATGCGCCCGGGCACTATTGTCAGTACCAGAACACCACTGTTCAAATCCTGGGCTTCGGCGAGGACGCGCGTCGTGACGTAGCCTGCCTCGATGATCGCATTCTGCATGCGCTTCATCGTCATGTTGATACCCGCGCCCCCCAGGCAACGACCGACAGCAGGATCATCCTTGGGGTTGGCAGCCTTGAGTGCCCATTGAAACTGTTCCGACGCCTCGCCAATCAGGCGAATGTCCTCAATCGCAAAGCAGGGCGTCTCCTTGGCAGGGAGACGTGAGCCACCTTCGTCGAGCGTTGGCGACTGCAAGCGCACATCGGGGCGTGTTTCCAACTGATCACGCAACGCGCGCTCGCGATCCTGCTGGCGCAGCAGCTCTTCTTCGGGGCCTGCAGCGTGAGCGACTGTGCTCGCCAGCAAGCTCCAGACGGCCAGTGCCAGCGCGATATGCCTGGTATTCACGGATGACAAACGTATCACCTCCACAAAACGTCGAGCGGGGCTTGGCTTGAGCGACAGGCAACGAGCATCCGGGTGCATTTCACATCCTTGTGGACAGAATCAGAGGCGCAATAAGTGCCCCGCCTGGAACGGCAGTAGCACTGACAGAATTAGAAATACGTAATGGTTTTGACGTGCAGAAAAAGAACTTTCCTACATGGCGTCGGAGATTTCAGATAGCGGAAGGTGGCAAAAGTTTCGCAGTGAGTAAGCAATTTGTTACAAAGTTCAAAGAATGTGACAACTTTCACACGTCCAGGCTGGCTGGAGCGTGCGTTCAAGGCAGATAGAGAGTGCGGCCCACGCCATGTTCCGTACCGCAGCGACCGGGGCTGAAGCTGTAGCAGCCCCTTGCCGAATCAACCGCCGATAGGCGTGACGACCTTGCGCTGTTGCTGGATTTCAGCCACGGTTTCGATCTGTTCCTGCGCCAGGTGGACGCCGGTCAGATCGCCGATCAGGCGCCAGTGCTCGTCGAGGCCTGAGCTGATGGTGGCCATGCGATCGATCATGCGCCGCCCCGCCGTACGCGTGACTTCGTCATCGCTGCGCAGCAGCTCGAAAGACATCGAGGTCATCGAAGCTGTCAGATGGGTAAGCGTGCGGGCGGTGAGCCCGAGCAACTCCGTTAATTGATGCTCTTTTGAGTCCATTCCCCCACCCCTTGATCAGTAATGTATCGGCAACGATTTATAACCCACGTCCGGGATTAAAGAAACGGTCCTTGTTTCAAGCCCGTGAAGCGCATCCCATCAGGCAACGCCCGCGCAAACGTGGACTGTTACAGGATTGGTACTAATTGCCAAGCGCTATTTGGGCAGTGTACAAATGCTGCCTTCGGAAAACGTGCAGATGGCTATCAACCTTCTCAGCGTAGCCAGTTTTTGCCCCGTCAACACAGAATAACGGCGTCCCCTCTATCCGGGACGCAGTCGTACACATGTTTCAGAAAAACGCATGCTATTGGTAAGACGCGACATTTTTTTATACTATCGCGCCTTTCTTATTCGTCGCCCCGTGCGGCTTCCGCCGCAGGTCTCGCCCGTTTTATCGATAAAAACCGGCTTTGATAACCTGCGGTCTGTTGCAGAAAAGGTAGTTAATCATGAACGCCAGGCACTTTCTCTCGATGATGGATTACACCCCGGATGAACTCTTGGGCTTGATCCGTCGTGGCGTAGAGCTTAAAGACCTGCGAAATCGCGGTGTACTTTTTGAACCGCTGAAGAACCGGGTATTGGGGATGATTTTCGAGAAATCCTCGACACGTACCCGTCTTTCTTTTGAAGCAGGGATGATTCAGCTCGGTGGCCAGGCCATCTTTTTGTCGCATCGAGACACCCAGTTGGGACGTGGAGAGCCGATTGCCGACAGTGCAAAAGTGATGTCGCGCATGCTGGATGCGGTCATGATCCGTACTTATGCGCACAGCAATCTGACCGAATTCGCCGCCAATTCACGCGTGCCGGTCATCAACGGCCTGTCCGATGATCTGCACCCCTGCCAGTTGCTCGCCGACATGCAGACCTTCCTGGAGCATCGCGGCTCGATCAAGGGCAAGACCGTCGCCTGGATCGGTGATGGCAACAACATGTGCAACAGCTATATAGAAGCGGCGATTCAATTCGACTTCCAGTTGCGTGTGGCCTGCCCTGCTGGCTACGAGCCAAACGCCGAGTTTCTGGCATTGGCTGGCGAGCGTGTCACTGTGGTCCGCGATCCGAAAGCCGCAGTTGCCGGCGCCCATCTGGTCAGCACCGATGTGTGGACTTCCATGGGTCAGGAAGAGGAAACCGCTCGGCGCAAGAAATTGTTCGCGCCGTTTCAGGTCACGCGCACCCTGCTCGACCTGGCTGACAAGGATGTGCTGTTCATGCACTGCCTGCCTGCTCATCGCGGCGAAGAAATCAGTGTCGACCTGCTGGATGATTCACGCTCGGTCGCTTGGGATCAGGCAGAAAATCGCCTGCACGCGCAGAAAGCGTTGCTGGAGTTTCTCGTCGCGCCGTCCTGCAAGCCCGCATGAACCCGTTGCTGCTGAACCTGCGCAACCTCGCTTGCGGCTATCAGAACCAGCGCGTGGTGCAGGATTTGAACCTGCACCTCAACGCGGGTGATATCGGCTGCCTGCTGGGCTCGTCGGGCTGCGGCAAGACCACCACACTGCGCGCCATTGCCGGCTTCGAACCTATCCATGCGGGCGAGATCACCCTGGCGGGCGAAGTGATCTCCCGTCCGGGCTGGACCCTGCCTCCAGAGAAACGCCGCATCGGCATGGTGTTTCAGGATTACGCGCTATTCCCGCACCTGAGTGTCGCTGAAAACATCGCATTCGGCATTCGCAACCACCCGCGCCTGGATCAGGTGATCGCCGAGTTGCTTGAACTGGTCAACCTCGGCGCGCTGGGCAAGCGCTATCCTCACGAGCTGTCCGGTGGGCAGCAACAGCGAGTGGCGCTGGCCAGAGCCTTGGCACCCGAGCCGCAACTCCTGCTGCTCGACGAGCCTTTCTCCAACCTGGACGGCGAGTTGCGTCGGCGCCTGAGCCATGAGGTGCGCGATATTCTCAAGGCGCGTGGCACCAGCGCGATTCTGGTGACTCATGATCAGGAAGAGGCTTTTGCCGTCAGCGATCACGTAGGCGTATTCAAGGAGGGACGCCTGGAACAGTGGGACACGCCTTACAATCTCTACCACGAGCCGCGCACGCCATTCGTTGCCAGCTTCATCGGCCAGGGCTATTTCATTCGCGGGCAGATGATGGACCCGCAATCGGTGCATACCGAGCTCGGCATTCTGCGAGGCAACCGGGCATACCCGGGCGTCAGTGGCGCCGCCGTGGATGTCTTGCTACGTCCTGACGATATCGTCTACGCGCCGCACAGCGACCTGAAAGCACGGGTCATCGGTCGAACCTTTCAGGGCGCCTCGACGCTGTATCGCCTGCAATTGTCGACCGGCAGTCAGCTGGAAGCCATTTTCCCCAGCCATGCCGACCACGGCCAGGGTGAGGAAGTCGGTATTCGTGTGGCAGCCGACCATCTGGTGCTGTTCCCGGCGCCCGGCAGCGTGGCCTTGCATACGCTCAATAACTGAGGCGCAGGTCATTCCCTGCCGATTGGGGCGAACCTGGCCTGGGTGTGTTCAGCCAGCACCGCTGGCGACAGCTCGACCTCAAGCCCCCTCCTCCCGGCACTGACATAAATGCTGTCAAAGCGCTGGGCAGTTTCGTCGATAAAGGTGCGCAGACGCTTTTTCTGGCCCAAGGGACTGATGCCACCCAACAGGTAACCCGTCGAACGTTGCGCCGCCGCAGGGTCAGCCATTTCGGTTTTTTTCGCCCCGGCAGCCTGCGCCAGCGCCTTTAGATCGAGTGTTCCGACGACCGGCACGACGGCGACCAGTAACTCGCCTTTTTCGGTACTGGCGAGCAGCGTCTTGAAAACCTGCGCAGGCTCCAGACCCAGCTTTTCCGCTGCCTCCAGTCCATATGACGGCGCTTTCGGATCATGTTCATAACTGTGAATGCGATGCTCGGCGCGATTTTTTTTCAGCAAATCCAGTGCGGGTGTCATGCAGCGCTCCAAAAGGTTCCGAATGCCCGTCACTTTAAGCGAAGTAAAGTGAACATGCCTTGATTCACGCCACCTGCGACACTGATGGCCTTTTGGCAACAGCCTGAATTCCCCGGTATAAAGCGGTCTTGCCGGGTCCTTGCGGGGTCCTGGCGATTTACTGACCGTTCGGTTCCGACCTTTGACAGCGTTGTTTCTTGTCTATATTTTTTCGTTTACGAATATTATCGAAAGCGATTTTTCGGTATAACTCGCAACGGCGATCAGAAATGGGGTTTTTTCTGAGACGCACGAATAACGAGCACCCACACCTGTCTCAGGGTGCCGAGACAAAAACAAAAAATGAGGTATCCATGTCCATCGCACTAAAACAACCGACGCTCACCGGGCAATGTGTGGCTGAATTTCTTGGCACCGCCCTGATGATTTTTTTCGGCACAGGATGCGTTGCAGCGCTCAAGGTCGCGGGAGCCACCTTCGGCCTTTGGGAAATCAGCATCATCTGGGGCATTGCCGTCAGCATGGGGATCTACCTCAGCGCCGGCATTTCGGGTGCCCACCTCAACCCGGCCGTCAGCATCGCGCTGAGCCTGTTCGCCGGTTTTGAAAAACGTAAATTGCCCTTTTTTATCTCGGCGCAAATCGCGGGCGCGTTCTGCGGAGCGGGTCTGGTGTACCTGCTGTACATCAGCCTTTTTTTCGACTTCGAACATGCTCACCAAATCATTCGCGGCAGCGAGCAGAGTCTTGAGCTGGCGTCGGTGTTCTCGACGTATCCCAACCCGGCCATTTCGGTCGGTCAGGCCTTTCTGGTCGAAGTGGTCATCACCACCATTCTGATGGGTGTGATCATGGCCTTGGGCGATGACAGCAATGGTTTGCCGCGCGGCCCGCTGGCACCCTTGCTGATCGGCCTGCTGGTAGCCGTGATCGGCAGTTCGATGGGCCCGCTGACCGGTTTCGCCATGAACCCGGCGCGCGACTTCGGTCCGAAGCTGATGACGTTCTTCGCTGGCTGGGGTGAAATGGCCTTCACCGGCGGTCGCGACATTCCTTATTTCCTGGTTCCGATTTTTGCGCCCATTCTGGGTGCCTGCCTTGGTGCTGCTGGCTACCGCGCATTGATTGCGCGTCATCTGCCAAGCGCCGCTCCTGTTGAAAATGAAAAAGAGGCTCCTGTGGTTCGCGGCAAAGTTCAGGTTTCATCTTGAATGTCACTCAATTTGAAACTCACACAACTGAATCCCACCCAATAATGCAAGGCAATCGACATGACTGACACACAGAACAAGAACTACATCATTGCTCTTGACCAGGGCACCACCAGCTCGCGCGCCATCATCTTCGACCGCGACGCCAACGTGGTGAGCACTGCCCAAAGCGAATTCGTCCAGCATTACCCGCAGGCAGGCTGGGTCGAACACGACCCGATGGAAATCTTCGCCACCCAGACGGCGTGCATGACCAAGGCACTGGCACAGGCCGATCTGCACCACAACCAGATCGCCGCCATCGGTATCACCAACCAGCGTGAAACAACGGTCATCTGGGAACGCGACACCGGCCGCCCGATCTACAACGCCATCGTCTGGCAGTGCCGCCGCAGCACCGAGATCTGCCAGCAACTCAAGCGCGACGGTCTTGAGGAGTACATCAAGGACACCACAGGTCTGGTGATTGACCCGTACTTCTCCGGCTCCAAGGTCAAGTGGATCCTGGACAACGTTGAAGGCAGCCGCGAGCGCGCACGCAAAGGCGAGCTGATGTTCGGCACCATCGATACCTGGCTGATCTGGAAATTCACCGGCGGCAAGGTGCACGTCACCGACTACACCAACGCCTCGCGGACCATGCTGTTCAACATCCATACGCTGGAATGGGATCAGCGCATGCTCGACGTGCTGGACATCCCGCGCGAGATGCTCCCAGAGGTCAAAGCCTCCTCAGAAGTTTACGGCCACAGCAAGAGCGGCATCCCGATCGCCGGTATCGCAGGCGACCAGCAGGCAGCGTTGTTCGGCCAGATGTGCGTCGAACCCGGCCAGGCCAAGAACACCTATGGCACTGGCTGCTTCCTGCTGATGAACACCGGCAAGAAAGCCGTGAAATCGGCGCACGGCATGCTCACCACCATCGGTTGCGGCCCGCGCGGTGAAGTGGCCTATGCGCTGGAAGGCGCGGTCTTCAACGGTGGCTCGACCGTGCAGTGGCTGCGCGACGAACTCAAGCTCATCAACGACGCGCTGGACACCGAATACTTCGCCGGCAAGGTCAAGGACAGCAACGGCGTGTACCTGGTGCCGGCGTTCACGGGTCTGGGCGCACCTTACTGGGACCCCTACGCACGAGGCGCATTGTTCGGCCTGACCCGTGGCGTGAAAGTCGATCACATCATTCGTGCAGCGCTGGAATCCATCGCCTATCAAACCCGCGACGTGCTCGACGCTATGCAACAGGACTCCGGCGAACGCCTCAAGTCGCTGCGTGTGGACGGTGGTGCAGTGGCCAACAACTTCCTGATGCAGTTCCAGGCAGACATTCTCGGCACCCAAGTCGAACGCCCGCAAATGCGTGAAACTACGGCACTGGGTGCAGCCTTCCTGGCCGGTCTGGCGATTGGTTTCTGGAGCAGCCTGGACGAGTTGCGTAACAAGGCCGTGATAGAGCGTGTGTTCGAGCCGTCCTGTGAAGAAGCGCATCGCGAAAAACTTTACGCAGGCTGGCAGAAAGCAGTCGCGCGTACTCGTGACTGGGAACCGCACGAAAACGAAGAGTGACAGTGCTGTTGTAAGGAGGGGAGCAGGATTCCGGCTGACAGGTTGCACTTTCCTGCGGCATGATGGGCGCCATTTGTAGAGGGCGCCCAAGGAAAAACAATGAACCTGCCTCCCCGCCAACAACAGATCCTCGAACTGGTCCGTGACCGTGGTTATGTCAGCATCGAGGAGATGGCGACGCTGTTCGTCGTGACCCCACAAACCATTCGCCGTGATATCAATCAATTGGCGGAAATGAACCTGTTGCGCCGCTACCACGGCGGCGCGGCCTATGACTCCAGCATCGAAAATACCGCCTACGCCATGCGTGCGGACCAGATGCGCGACGAAAAACAACGGATCGCCGAGGCCATCGCCGCGCAGATCCCGGACAACGCCTCGTTGTTCATCAATATCGGTACCACCACCGAATCCATCGCACGTGCGTTGCTCAACCACAACAACCTGAAGATTATTACCAATAACCTGCATGTGGCGTCGATCCTGAGCACCAAGGATGATTTCGAGGTGCTGATAGCAGGCGGTAATGTGCGACGTGACGGTGGCGTTGTGGGCCAGGGCAGCATCGACTTCATCACCCAGTTCAAAGTGGACTTTGCCTTGGTGGGCATCAGTGGTATCGACGAAGACGGCAGCCTGCTGGATTTCGATTACCAGGAAGTGAGGGTGTCCCAGGCGATCATCGCCAACGCTCGCAAAGTGCTGCTGGCGGCTGACTCCAGCAAGTTCGGACGCAACGCCATGGTCCGCCTGGGGCCGATCACCCTCATCGATTGCCTGGTCACCGACCAGCCACCCGTCCCCGCCCTGCAGCAGTTGCTGAACCAGCACAAGATTCGTCTGGAAGTGGTGTGATTGTCAGGCGCGGGTTGTGTTCGCGCGGCGGCCCGCAGTGCTCATGAAGACGGTGCATCGAGCGCCCTATTTTCTGGCGTCTGTACCGGCCTCTTCGCGAGCAAGCTCGCTCCCACAAGACTCGTGGATGTATGGCGCGGCATGCATCTCCACGCTGGAGCGTGAGAAACGATAGGTGTACGCAAGAACACCATCGTACCCATGCTCCGCGTGGGTATGCCGTTCCGGACGCTCTGCGTCCTCTGCTGCCTCAGCGATGCAGCGCAGACCTGTGAGCCAGAGCAATTCCGCGCAGGCTGTGCATCCATCCTCCCGGTAACAATTCCCGCCCTACAATGTTCATATTTGTTCTTTTCCTGACTCAGTCATCAGTATTTTCAATCGATACGCGCTAGCAAGGGTCATTTTATTGAGCTATTATTTTCGAAAGTGAACATTAATGTTCAGATTCGCCTTTCGAGCACTGCTCACGAATTGTCCAGGAGGCCACCAATGCCCCACACCAACGTGCCAACCCCGCCCCTCTCAGAGGTCTACGACATTGCCGTTATTGGCGGTGGCATCAACGGTGTCGGTATCGCAGCGGATGCCTCCGGTCGCGGCCTTTCGGTTTTTCTGTGCGAAAAGGACGACCTGGCCAGCCACACGTCCTCGGCCAGCAGCAAGCTGATTCATGGTGGCCTGCGCTATCTGGAACACTACGAGTTCCGTCTGGTGCGTGAAGCCCTGGCAGAACGCGAAGTGCTGCTTGCCAAAGCGCCGCACATCGTCAAGCCAATGCGTTTTGTGCTGCCTCATCGTCCGCACCTGCGTCCGGCCTGGATGATTCGTGCCGGGATGTTCCTTTATGACAACCTCGGCAAGCGCGAAAAACTGCCAGCATCGCGAACTATTCATTTCGGTGCAGACAGCCCGCTCAACCCGAGCATCACCCGCGGTTTCGAATATTCCGACTGCTGGGTCGACGACGCGCGTCTGGTCGTGCTCAACGCCATGTCCGCTCGTGAAAACGGTGCGCACATTCATACTCAGACCCGCTGTGTCAGCGCCCGTCGTATCAAGGGCATGTGGCATCTGCATCTGGAGCGCAGCGACGGCAGCCTGTTCTCGATCCATGCCAAGGCATTGGTCAATGCGGCAGGCCCATGGGTGGCCAAGTTCATTCGTGAAGACCTCAAGCTCGACTCGGCTTACGGCATCCGCCTGATTCAAGGCAGCCACCTGATCGTGCCGAAACTGTACGAAGGTGAGCACGCGTTCATTCTGCAGAACGAAGACAAGCGCATCGTGTTCACGATTCCGTACCTGGAGCACTTCACCATCGTCGGCACCACCGACCGTGAGTATCAGGGCGATCCGAACAAGGTGGACATCACTGAAGGCGAGATGGATTACGTGCTGAAAGTGGCCAACGACCACTTCAAGAAACAGTTGAGTCGCGCAGACGTGCTCCACACGTTCTCGGGCGTGCGCCCACTGTGCAACGACGAGTCCGATAATCCGTCTGCCATCACCCGTGACTACACGCTTTCGTTGTCAGGCGGTGCAGACGAAGCGCCGATTCTGTCGGTGTTCGGCGGCAAGCTGACCACCTATCGCAAACTGGCCGAGTCGGCGATGGCGCAGTTGGCACCGTTCTTCAAACAGATGAAGCCAAGCTGGACGGCCAAGGCTGCCCTGCCGGGTGGCGAAGACATGACCACCGCCGAAGCGCTGGCAACAGAAATGACCCGTCGCTGCAGCTGGCTGCCCGCGCCTATCGCCAAGCGCTGGTCGATCACCTACGGCAGCCGCAGCTGGCGCTTGCTGGAGGGCGCGCAAAGCCTGGAAGACCTTGGTCAGCATCTGGGGGCAGGCCTGTATACCCGCGAGGTCGACTACCTGTGCGATCAGGAATGGGCGACCAGCATCGAAGACATCCTGTGGCGCCGCACCAAGCTCGGCCTGTTCACGACGCCTGAGGAACAGGCCGCCGTGAGCAGCTACCTGGAAACAGTCGTGCGCAATAAAGCTTCTTTCGAAGCTGCCTGATAATACGCCTGCAACCTGTTCACCCATCGTGCGGTGAACAGGTTTCCCTCCTTGCTGCCCTCCTCCCGCGCACTCCATTCCATTCGGTTTTCCGAACAATCGACCCCGCCTTATTCGGCTTCCCGGACGCCTTGGTCCGCGGCACTACAGCCAACCTCAAAAAATCCCTTTTAAATCAGCATGTTGAATTCTTAAAACTGCTTGGCACGACTCATGCTCTACATTCTGAACCGAGCGTTTCGACAAGAGCGTGTGTCTGGATGTGGACGCCGTTGAAGCATTCGCCAAGAAGCGGGCCGACTCTGATTACGGCCCCATCAATAAAAATGAAATCAAGGACTCAACCATGCGCATCGTTCCCCACCTGTTGGGCGCAGCCATCGCTGCCGCTCTGATCAGCACGCCGGTTTTCGCCGCTGAACTCACTGGCACTCTGAAGAAGATCAAGGAATCCGGCACCATCACGCTGGGCCATCGTGACGCCTCCATCCCGTTTTCCTACATCGCTGATGCCTCTGGCGTGCCGATGGGCTACTCCCACGATATCCAGCTGAAAATTGTCGAAGCCATCAAGAAAGACCTGGACATGCCTGACCTCAAGGTCAAGTACAACCTGGTGACTTCGCAGACCCGTATCCCGCTGGTTCAGAACGGCACCGTCGATGTGGAATGTGGCTCGACCACCAACAATGTCGAGCGTCAGCAGCAGGTCGATTTTTCCATCGGCATCTTTGAGGTCGGCACGCGCCTGCTGTCGAAAAAGGATTCCAGCTACAAGGATTTCGAAGACCTGAAAGGCAAAAACGTCGTCACCACGGCTGGCACCACTTCCGAGCGCATCCTCAAGGCGATGAACGCTGACAAGCAGATGGGCATGAACGTGATCTCCGCCAAAGACCACGGTGAATCCTTCCAGATGCTCGAGTCCGGCCGTGCAGTCGCCTTCATGATGGACGACGCGCTGCTGGCAGGCGAAATGGCCAAGGCCAAAAAGCCGGACGACTGGGCAGTGACCGGCAAAGCACAATCCTACGAGATCTACGGCTGCATGGTTCGCAAGGGCGATGCCCCGTTCAAGAAGGCAGTGGATGACGCAATTGCTGCCACCTTCAAATCCGGCGAAATCAACAAGATCTACACCAGGTGGTTCATGTCCCCTGTCCCGCCTAAAAATCTGAATCTGGAGTTCCCGATGAGCGCCGAACTCAAGAAGCTGATCGAGAACCCGACCGACAAAGCTGCTGACGACAAAGCTGACGACAAGAAAGCCTGAGTGCCCGGTTCAGCCAGCCTGAACTGATCGCATCCCGAGCAGGCAAAAACTGTTCGGGACCGGCCCCTCACTCTCGAAGTCCGACAGTGCGTGCATCTCGATATAAATAGAAAAAGAGGGGGAGACCCTGATGAATTACAACTGGGACTGGGGCGTATTCTTCAAGTCCACCGGCGTCGGCAGCGAGACCTATCTGGACTGGTTCATCTCCGGTCTGGGCTGGACCATCGCCATTGCTGTCATTGCCTGGATCATTGCCCTGATACTGGGTTCGGTGCTGGGCGTCATGCGCACCGTGCCAAATCGTCTGGTGTCGGGCATCGCCACGGTATACGTGGAAATCTTCCGTAACGTGCCACTGCTGGTGCAGCTGTTCATCTGGTACTTCCTGGTGCCCGACCTGCTGCCGGAAAACCTGCAGGAGTGGTACAAGCAAGACCTGAACCCGACCACTTCCGCGTTCCTCAGCGTAGTGGTCTGCCTTGGCCTGTTCACCGCTGCACGGGTCTGCGAACAGGTGCGTACCGGCATTGAAGCACTGCCCAAGGGCCAGGAATCGGCCGCACGTGCCATGGGCTTCAAGCTGCCACAGATCTACTGGAACGTGCTGTTGCCGCAGGCTTACCGGATCATCATTCCGCCGCTCACCTCCGAATTCCTGAACGTGTTCAAGAACTCGTCGGTCGCGTCGCTGATCGGCCTGATGGAGCTGCTCGCACAGACCAAACAAACCGCCGAGTTCTCCGCCAACCTGTTCGAGGCCTTCACCCTCGCGACGCTCATCTACTTCACGCTGAACATGAGCCTGATGCTGCTGATGCGTGCGATCGAGAAGAAAGTCGCCGTACCGGGACTCATCTCACTGGGGGGCAAATAAATGGACTTCACTGGAATCGTTCCGGCCATTCCCGGCCTGTGGAACGGCATGGTCATGACCCTCAAGCTGATGGCGATGGGTGTTGTCGGCGGCCTGGTACTTGGCACACTGCTGGCATTGATGCGCCTGTCATCGAACAAGCTGCTGGCCAATGTGGCCGGTGCCTACGTGAACTACTTTCGTTCGATCCCGCTGCTGCTGGTGATCACCTGGTTCTATCTGGCCGTGCCGTTCGTGCTGCGCTGGATTACCGGTGAAGACACGCCCATCGGTGCGTTCGCCTCCTGCGTCGTGGCCTTCATGATGTTCGAAGCCGCGTACTTCTGCGAAATCGTCCGTGCCGGCGTGCAGTCGATCTCCAAGGGACAAATGGGCGCTGCTCAGGCGCTGGGCATGAACTACTCGCAGATGATGCGACTGATCATCCTGCCCCAGGCGTTTCGCAAGATGACCCCGCTGCTGCTGCAACAGAGCATCATTCTGTTTCAGGACACCTCTCTGGTGTACACCGTCGGCCTCGTCGATTTTCTCAACGCATCGCGCGCCAGTGGCGACATCATCGGGCGCGCCAACGAGTTCCTGATCATTGCCGGTCTGGTGTATTTCACGATCAGCTTTGCCGCCTCGCTGCTGGTGAAGCGTCTGCAAAAAAGGTTTGCCGTATGATTTCCATCAAAAACGTCAACAAGTGGTATGGGGACTTCCAGGTACTGACCGATTGCAGCACCGAGGTCAGCAAGGGCGAAGTAGTTGTAGTGTGCGGCCCGTCCGGCTCCGGCAAATCGACCCTGATCAAATGCGTGAACGCACTGGAACCGTTTCAGAAAGGCGATATCGTTGTCGACGGCACATCAATCTCCGATTCGAAGACCAACCTGCCCAAGCTGCGCTCGCGGGTCGGCATGGTGTTTCAGCACTTCGAACTGTTCCCGCACCTGAGCATTGTCGAAAACCTGACCATCGCGCAGATCAAGGTGCTGGGCCGCAGCAAGGCCGAAGCCACCGAGAAGGGTCTGAAACTGCTGGACCGCGTCGGTCTTTCCGAGCATGCGCACAAGCATCCCGGGCAGCTTTCCGGTGGGCAGCAACAGCGTGTCGCCATCGCGCGCGCACTGGCGATGGACCCGGTGGTCATGCTGTTCGATGAACCCACGTCCGCGCTCGACCCGGAAATGGTCAATGAAGTGCTGGATGTGATGGTGCAACTGGCCCACGAAGGCATGACCATGATGTGCGTGACCCACGAAATGGGTTTCGCCCGCAAAGTCGCCAACCGGGTGATTTTCATGGACAAGGGACAGATCGTCGAAGATTGCGCCAAGGAAGAGTTTTTCGGTGACGTCAGCGCACGCTCGGAACGCGCCCAGCAATTCCTCGCCAAGATCCTTCAGCACTAGGCAATAGCTTGACGGCTGTCCGCCTATCAGCGGGCAGCTGTTCGGTCCAGGACGACTGTGATGAAATGCGACCCCACTCTTTATCGCGCCGCGCCGCCATCACTCGCCGTGAAACCCCGTCTGATCCGTCAACTGTTTCTGCCACCACTGATCCTCATGCTGATGATCGGGCTGGGCTATATCGCCTATCTGGTCAGTGAACACAGCGCCATCAAGGGCCTGCGCGAAACCGGCGAACGCCAGCTCGAGCTGCACGCCCGCACGGTCGAGAGTGAAATCAGCAAATACACCTACCTGCCCAGCGTGCTGGAGCTGGAATCCAGTGTGTCGCAGTTGCTGAACGAACCGGGACCGGAGCTTCAGCAGCAGGTCAACCGCTACCTCGAAGGGCTGAATCGACGCAGCCGCAGCCGTGCCATTTACGTGATGGACACCACCGGACGCGTGCTGGCCACCAGCAACTGGCGCGACTCCGACAGCTATCAGGGTGAAGACCTGTCTTTCCGTGCCTACTTTCAGGACGCCGTGCGCGGCCTGCCCGGGCGCTTTTACGGCATCGGCACTACCACCGGTGAGTCGGGCTATTACCTGGCCCATGGGCTGGAAGACAAAGGCCGCATCATCGGCGTTGCGGTGATCAAGGTACGCCTCGAAGCACTTGAAGAACGCTGGCAGCGGGCACGGCTGGAGGCATTTGTCAGCGACGAGAACGGCATCATCATCCTCTCCAGCGACCCTGCCCGGCGTCTGAAATCAGTGCGCCCGCTCACGGCTGAGGTCAAGGAGCGTCTGGCTCGCAGCCTGCAATATTACTGGTGGCCGCTCAACGAACTGGTGCCACTGGAACGGGAAACCTTGTCTGAAGGCGTCGAAACACTGGTTTTCCCCGCCAACATCAGTGTCGACCGCGAACACAAAAAGGTCAGCTATCTGGCCCAGAGCCGCCCGCTGAGTGACACCGCCTGGCACCTGACACTGCTTACCCCGCTGGAGGATCTGCGCCGTGAAGCGGCCAATCAGGGCATGCTGGTCGCCGTGGCCTGCGCGCTGGTGACCTTTCTGCTAATTGCCTGGAACGAGCGGCGCAAGGTGATCTCGACCCGGCTTGCTGCCAGGGAAGCGCTGCAGGCGGCCAACAACGAGCTGGAACGCAAGATCACCGAACGCACCGAACACCTGCGCGCCAGCAACGAACGCCTGAAGGCGCAGATTCGTGAACGAAGGCAGGCTGAAGACACCTTGCGCAAGGCGCAGGATGAGCTGGTACAGGCCGGAAAGCTGGCAGCCATCGGCCAGATGTCGACCAGCATCGCGCATGAGCTGAACCAGCCTCTGGCCGCACTGCGCACCTTGTCCGGCAACACTGTGCGCTTTCTGGAACGAGGCGCGCTGGACACCGCGAGTACCAACCTGCGTACCATCAATGATCTGGTCGACCGCATGGGCCGCATCACCGCCAGCCTGCGCGCATTCGCCAGACGCGGCGACGATCAGGGCCAGGCGCAACTGAGCAAGGCTGTCGATGCGGCGGCGCAGTTGCTGGGCGTGCGTCTGGAGCAGTCCGGCCTGATAGTGCATCGAGACTTCGTCGACGCCACTCTGACCATCGACCAGACCCGCCTGGAACAGATTCTGGTCAACCTGATCGGCAACGCACTGGACGCCATGTTCGACCTGCCGCAACCGGAGTTATGGCTCACCGGATCGGTTGTCGACGGCCGATACCGTCTGCGGGTACGTGATAACGGGCACGGCGTCGATGCCGAGGCGCGCAAGCATCTGTTTGAACCTTTCTTCACCACCAAACCGGGCGAACAAGGCCTGGGGCTGGGCCTGACGCTGTCGGCGAGCCTTGCCGCCGCAGCCGGAGGCAGCCTGAGCGCAGAGCATCCGCAGGACGGCGGTACGACGTTTGTCCTGAGCCTGCCGTTTATCCCCGATGCCCGCCACCCGGACAGCCCGACATGAGACGACACCCATGAGCATAAACAGCGACCTGACTGTCCTGATCGTCGAAGACGATCCGCATGTATTGCTCGGCTGTCAGCAGGCCCTCGCGCTGGAAGACATTGCCAGCGAGGGCGTTTCCAGCGCCGAAGAGGCCTTGAAGCGCATTGATGACAACTTCGCCGGTATCGTCATCAGCGATATTCGCCTGCCGGGTATCGACGGACTAGAGTTGCTGAGCCGTCTCAAGGCACGTGACAGCAGCCTGCCGGTGGTGCTGATCACTGGCCATGGCGACATCACCATGGCCGTCAACGCAATGCGCGATGGCGCCTACGACTTCATGGAGAAACCCTTTTCTCCAGAGCGTCTGGTGGACGTCACCCGGCGCGCACTGGAGCAACGCGGGCTGGCCCGTGAAGTGTGGGCGTTGCGCAAGCAGCTGGCCGAGCGCGATTCGCTGGAAGGCCGGATCATCGGCCGCTCCCCGGCCATGCAAAACCTGCGTGCGTTGATTGCCAACGTCGCCGACACCTCGGCCAACGTATTGATAGAAGGCGAAACCGGCACGGGCAAGGAGCTGGTCGCGCGCTGCCTGCACGATTTCAGTCGGCGCAAGGACAGCCAGTTCGTGGCGCTCAACTGTGGCGGGCTGGCGGAAAGCCTGTTCGAGTCGGAAATATTCGGCCATGAAGCCAACGCCTTTACCGGCGCGGGCAAGCGGCGCATCGGCAAGATCGAACACGCGCACAATGGCACGCTGTTTCTCGATGAAGTGGAAAGCATGCCGGTCAATCTGCAGATCAAGCTGTTGCGCGTCCTGCAGGAGCGAACCCTCGAACGGCTGGGTTCCAACCAGAGCGTCGCCGTGGATTGTCGGGTCATTGCGGCGACCAAGTCCGACTTGAATGCCTTGGGCAAGACCAATCAGTTTCGCAGCGACCTGTATTACCGCCTGAACGTCGTCACGCTTGAACTGCCACCCCTGCGTGAACGCCGCGAAGACATTCTGCAGCTGTTCGAACACTTCCTGCAGTTGTCGTCGTTACGCTTCGACCGCGAACCGCCTGCGCTGGATCAACAGACCAGCTCGAACCTGATGAGCCACGACTGGCCGGGCAATGTACGCGAACTGCGCAATGTGGCTGAACGCTTTGCCCTGGGTCTGCCAGCGTTCAAGCAGTCGGGCACGGTCAGTGAAAACCAGAGTCTGGGGTTTGCCGAAGCGGTCGAAGCCTTCGAACGCTCATTGCTCGGCGACGCCTTGCAACGCAGCGGCGGCAACCTCAGCCAGGCCAGTCAGGAACTGGGCATGGCCAAGACCACACTGTTTGACAAGGTCAAGAAATACGGGCTTTGAGCACCGCGCCCGATCTTGAGCGTGCGGTGTAGCGCAGATCTGTGACGCAGAGCGTCACCCACTGCATTCCCACGCTGGAGCGTGAGGAACGATAGGCGTCTAAAGGCCCCTACGCAGGAGCATGCAGAACGATAGGCGTCCGCACGCCCCTAAGCAGGAGCGCGAGGAACGATAGGCGTCCGCAAGACACCTATCGTGCCCATGCTCCGCGTGGGCATGCCTTTCCGGACGCTCTGCGTCCTATCCTGCACAGGCAGTGCGTTACTGCGATTCAGCGACAATCTGGCGGATTGCGCTGACGAATACCTCGACCGGCTGACCGCCCGAGACGGCGTACTGGTCGTTGAAGACCATGGTCGGCACGGACGTGATACCGCGAGACGTCCAGAGCTGCTCGGCCTCGCGAACCTCGGTGGTGTACTCGTCACTTTCCAGGATGGCCTGAGCACGCAGACGGTCCAGGCCGACCTTCTGCGCCACATCGGCCAGAGTCTGGTGACTGGACGGGTCTTTCAGGTCGCTGAAATACGCCTCGAAAAGCGCCTGCTTCAACGCGTGCTGCTTGCCTTCCTGTTCGGCCCAGTGCAGCAGGCGATGGGCATCGAACGTGTTGTAGATCCGTCGCTCGCCGCTGGCAAAGGTGAAGCCGAGTTCAGCACCGCGTTCACGAATGGTTTCGTGAATACCTTCGATCTGTTCCGGCGTGGAGCCGTACTTTTCGGCGATGTGCTCTTTGATGTCCTGCCCTTCGGCAGGCATGTTCGGGTTCAGCTCGAAAGGCTGGAAGTGAATGTGCGCTTGCACCTCATCCCCAAGTGCCTCCAGCGCCTGATCCAGCGCGCGCAGACCAATGACGCACCAGGGGCAGGAAACATCAGAGATGAAGTCGATCTTCAGTGCAGTTGTCATGTCGGCCCTTTTCGGTACAGAGTGTGTAAAAACGTCACGAGCGAAGGCAAGACAAGGCAAAAACAGGCGAAAAAGCGGAGTCTAGGTGTTCTAAATGAGCATTTTTCGCCTGTTTTTAACGCAGTATTGCCAAGCGTAGTAGTTTTTACACAGTTTGGAAGCAAAGGTCACACGATACACCTCTGCCCATGCCTGACAACCACGCCGGCTTACAACTGAGCCAGGTTGCGACCGTCCTCATGCTGGGCTTTCAGGTAGGGCAACACTGCACCGAGCAACGGCGCCTTGAAGGCTTCCTGAAAACGATGCGCCAACCCCGGAATCAGGCGCAGCTGGCTGCCCTGAATGTGCGCGGCCACATGTACACCGTGCATGACCGGCAACAGCGGGTCAGCCGTGCCATGAACCACCAGTACCGGCAGACGCAGACGGTTCAGCAGTTCCACGCGGCTGGGCTCGGCCAGAATCGCCATGATCTGGCGTTTCACACCTTCGGGATTGAACGCCCGGTCATAGGAAACAGCCGCCTGATGCAGCAATTGCTGGCGATCGTCCTTGACCTGCGGGCTGCCCAGCGCCGCAAGCAAATCGGCCTGCTGCTCGATCGCCACTTCCCGATTGGGCGCGCCGCGACGCGCCAACAGTTGCATGAGCGCGGTACTGGGCATAGGCAAACCCTGCGCACCGGAACTGGTCATGATCAGCGTCAGGCTTTCGACCCGCGACGGCGCCAGATCAGCCAGGTGCTGGGCAATCATGCCGCCCATGCTCGCGCCCAACACGTGAAACTGGCGAATCTGCAATGCATCCATCAAACCCAGCGCATCGTCGGCCATATCAGTCAACGAATAAGGTGCCGAGACAGGCAGGCCAAGTTTGTAACGCAGCACTTCGAACGTCAGATTGGCATCCGCTGGCTGTTGCACCCACGACGACAGACCCACATCGCGATTGTCATAGCGAATGACCCGATAGCCCTGCTGACACAACGCAACCACGACCTCGTCCGGCCAGTGAATCAACTGCCCACCCAGCCCCATCACCAACAGCAAGGCAGGGTCGGACTCGCTACCAATACTCTGGTAGGCGATCCGCACTTCCTTGAGGTCAGCCATCTGTACAGGAACATCGGTATCACAACGATCGGCCGCAAAAGACGGCAAGCCGCACAGAAGCGCGGCCAGAAAAATTAAAACCCGCATGAAAAACACCAAAAAACAGAACCCCAGTAGGCCGCGAGTCTGATGATGTTTTTCCAAGCGCGCTGCCACACTTGCGTGACAGTTTGATGAATGGCGCTGAGCGGTCGTTAATCGGGGGGTGAGTTACGCAGCGACCTGATCCGCCACCATCAGGTTTTCCCCAAAACGGGCGCGCGCTTCGAGCAACGATTCCTGATGCCAGTTCGAATGCGTATCGCACTCGCCCAGGGACAGAACCTTGTAAACCGGGAGACGATCAAACACCGGAGCCAGCAGCTCCGGTTCGGTCACGCTGTCCAGGTGCAACCCTGCAACTGGCAGCAGGGCCGCGACACCCAGGTTGGGCCGCAGGTCACCGTGATAGAGGCCGATAAGCTTCTTCAACGGCGAATATTGAAGAATGTGATAGGCACGCTCGAAGGCGTTGCTCCATGCCAGCGGCAGATCAAGCGCGAGGATCGGTTCGTCGATCTGAATCCACTCGACACCGCGCGCGGCCAGCCGCCCGAAAATCTCGCCATACACCGGCAGCAGATGCTCCAGCAGGTCGAGGCGATCTACCTCGTCACCCTGAACGTCACTTAGCCAGAGCAGTGTCAGCGGACCTATCAACGCAGGTTTGCGGCCTTGCTCGCAGGCTTCAGAGACGCTCGCCAGCAGCGGCGCCCAATCGGGCTGAAAACGCTGGCCGCGTTCCAGGTGTGGCACCTGCTGCGGGTAACGCGCCATCAACCAGGTGCGCAATTCGGCGCCAGTGGTCGCAACACCCTGATCCTGTTTCCAGAAAGCCTGCAGAGCGTGCTGCAATTCACGGTCCGCGCCAATGTGAAAATAGTCAGGGTGTTGAGTCAGGGCCACGATGCGTCCTCCATAAAAGATGGGGCTATTGTCGACAGCTGACACAACATGAGACAAACTCATTTTTTTCGTGTTGATCACAAATACTGCTCATGGAGCACTGACCGTGCTTGAAATACGCCACCTCAAAACCCTTCATGCCCTGCGCGAGGCTGACAGCCTTGTGGAGGCAGCCGAGCGCCTGCATTTGACGCAGTCGGCGCTGTCTCATCAGTTCAAGGAGCTGGAAGAGCGCATGGGCATGCCGCTGTTTGTGCGCAAGACCAAACCGGTGCGCTTTACCAGCGCCGGTTTGCGCCTGCTGCAACTGGCCGACTCCATGCTGCCGCAACTGCGCAGTGCCGAGCGCGACATCGCCCGACTGGCGGGTGGTACGGCGGGACGGCTGCACATGGCAATCGAGTGCCACAGCTGTTTTCAGTGGCTGATGCCGACCATCGACCAGTTCCGCGATGCCTGGCCCGAGGTCGAACTGGACCTGTCTTCCGGTTTCTCGTTCGCGCCCTTGCCTGCCCTGGCGCGTGGCGATCTGGACCTGGTGGTGACCTCCGACCCGCTGGAATTGCCGGGCATCACCTACGTGCCGCTGTTCACCTATGAAGCGATGCTGGCGGTGGCCAATCAACATGCATTGGCAACCAGGCCCTACATCGTCCCGGAAGACTTGCTGACTGAAACGCTGATCACTTACCCGGTGGAACGCGACCGGCTGGATATCTTCACGCGCTTCCTGGAACCCGCCGACATCGAACCGGCACAGGTACGAACATCGGAACTGACGGTGATGATGATGCAACTGGTGGCCAGCGGGCGCGGGGTCTGCGGCATGCCGCACTGGGCGCTGCATGAATACAGCTCACGCGGCTATGTAAAGGCCAAGCGCCTGGGCGAGAAAGGACTGTTCGCGACGCTCTACGCCGGTATCCGCGCCGACATGCTCGACGCACCGTACATGCGTGACTTCCTGCTGACCGCCAAGGACACTTCGTTTTCGACGCTGGACGGAGTGAGTGTGGTTCGCTGACATCTGGTTCGCTGAAATAGGGTTCGCTGACAGTGCCGTCCTGCACCGCGATACAGGACGACTGCGCCGTTCAGCTGCGTGCTGCCTGCCGCTTCAGATACAGCGGCAGGATCAGATCGCGGGTCAACGGCGCCAGTTGCAACCCCGCATGACTGTGCGCGTCAACCCACAGCACTTCTTCGATCTCGGCGGCAGGCACTGCCTGAGCGTCGGTCCTTACCTCATACAACTGACAGTTGACCTCGAAACCGGGCTCGTTGGCGGCGGGTGCCGTGAACTCACCGAGAAACACTGCCTGCGCCGGATCGACGATCAGCCCGAGCTCTTCTTCGAGTTCTCTGGCCAGCGCCTGCGGTGCCGGTTCTCCGGGCTCGATCTTGCCCCCCGGCTGCATGAAGGCCTGGGTACCGCGCTTGCGCACCAGCAGGGTCCGGCCGTCTGCGCCGATCAGCAGCGCCGCCGCGATGCGGATGATCTTCATGCGAAGATCTCCGTTTTCAGCAGCCGCGCCTGATCAGCCCGTTCCAGCGCCAGAACGATCAGGCGATGGATCAGTTCGGCATACGACAGACCGCTGGCCTGCCAGAGTTTGGGGTACATGCTGATCGAGGTGAAACCCGGCAGCGTGTTGACTTCGTTGATGATGATGTCGCGCCCTTCGGTGACGAAGAAATCGACCCGCGAAAGCCCCGCGCAGCCCAGCACCTTGTACGCTTGCAACGCGACGCCACGCACCTGATCACTCAGATCGGCCGGCAGCTCGGCGGGAATGGCGATGCGTGCTTGATCGCCATTCAGGTACTTGGTGTCGTAGGCATAGAATTCATCGTTGGCAATCACTTCGCCACAGACACTGACCTGCGCGTCGGAGTTGCCCAGTACGGCGCACTCCACTTCACGGCCGACAATGCCCTGCTCGATCAGCAGCTTGTGATCGAACTCGAAACCCAGCGCCAGTGCCGCCGCGAAACCAGCCTCGTCGGACACCTTGCTCACGCCCACCGATGAACCCTGGTTGGCCGGCTTGACGAACATCGGCAGCCCCAATTGGTCGGCAGCCTCCGTGAAAGAAAGGCTCTCTCCACGCGACAGGACCCTGAACGGCGCGACGGCAATGCCCGCATCGCGCAGCAGACGCTTGGTCACGTCCTTGTCCATACAGGCCGCAGAGGACAGCACATCGGCGCCGACAAAGGGCACGGCAAGCATGCGCAGCACACCCTGCAACGCACCGTCTTCACCAAAAGCGCCGTGGATCAGCGGGAATACTACATCGATGGCTGCCAGAGGCTGGCCTGACTCGACGTCAACGAACTGCCCACCGATGCTGCCCGGCAGCAAGGACAATGGCTTGCCTGATGCGCTCAGTTTGATCCGTGCAGGATCAGTGGCATTGAGCAGGTAATCGGCTTCGTCGAAATGCAGCCAGCGGCCCAGCTTGTCGACGCCGATCAGGGTCAGCGCATAGCGTTCACGATCAATCGCATTGATCACGTTGCGTGCCGACTGCAACGAAACCTCATGCTCGCTGGATTGCCCACCGAAAACGATGGCGACTGACTTTTTCAAAGCGGTTACTCCTGTTTTTCAGGCCGCGAAGATAAAAGCAATGTCGGCTGTTAGTCCAGTAGATGATTGGCCGCAGGCCTGAAATTCAGACAAAAAAATCCCGGTCGTGGGCAATCCATGCGAAATGCCCACGACCGGGAGGTCAGACCGCTCATTGAGCGGCTGCGGTTTCTTTCTTGCCAGCGGAGCCAAAGGCGGCGAAACGCTTGTTGAAACCCGCGATCCGGCCTTCGGTGGTGGTTTTGCGCTGCTGCCCGGTGTACATCGGGTGCGAAGCACTGGAAACATCGAGCGCAACATAAGGATAGGCAGTGCCGTCGGTGTGCTGTTGCGTGCGGTCTGTGTCTACAGTGGAGCCGATCAGAAAGTAAGCATCGGCAGCAGTGTCGTGGAACAGCACGGTGCGGTATTGAGGATGGATATCGGGTTTCATCGTGATCTCTCCGGTGAGTTGACTGGAATAGTTATACAGTAACGTAAAGGGAGATGAGAATGACTGCTGTTGATTGCCATCATTGGTGAGGTTGATCGAACACGCACACGGCGCCGCTGTCGGCGTGAAGCCACCGGAACGCCTGAGCCGGAGACATTCTGTAATAGCGCGCCTTTGCAATTGCCCTCGATTAGCGGCACCCTGCCGCGCCGCCGAATGTCACTGGTCGCTGGCCTGGAACCTGAGCCTCTGTGGCCTATCTTTACTCATTAGCACTTTCAAGAGTCCACCGTTATGACTAACGGACGCGATCATCGAATCGACTTCTTTCGCGGCCTGGCGCTGATCTTCATATTCTGGGATCACGTGCCGGACAATCCCCTGGCGCAACTGACCATACGCAACTTCGGCTTCAGCGACGCAGCGGAAATCTTCGTTTTCCTCGCCGGTTACGCCTCGATCCTGGCCTACGGGCGGATCGCCCGACGTGACGGCATGCTGGTGGCTGGCGTGCGGATCCTGCGCCGGACCTGGGTGCTGTATGTGGTGCACATCTTTCTGCTGACCCTGCTGATGGGCATCGTCTTCGTCGCCAACAATCACGTCGAGACGCGCGACATGGTCCAGCAGATGGGCCTTGAATACTTCGTCGGCAACCCGCAACAGGCATTGGCCGATGAACTGCTGCTGCGCTTCAAGCCGAACCTCACCGACCCGTTGCCGTTGTATATCGTGCTGTTGCTGACCTTACCGCTGACCTTGCCAGTGATGCTGCGCAAACTCGAAGTGGCCGTCGGCCTGTCGATTGCCCTGTACCTGATGGTGCCGTTATTCGGCTGGAACCTGCGCGCCTACGAAGGCGGCGGTGTCTGGTACTTCAACCCGGTCGCCTGGCAGTTGCTGTTCGTGCTCGGCGGTGCGTGCGCGTTGCGCAGCGAAACAGCCACAACAGCTGAGCACCCTCCGTTGCGCCAACAGCCCTTGTTCATGGTGGCTGCCGTCTACGTGCTGGTCGCAGGCATCCTGACCTTCAGCGAAAAATGGCCCGGCCTGCACGCCGCGCTGGTCTCCAGCCTGCACCTTGAAAGCCTTTACCCAATCAGCAAGACCGACCTTGCGCCCGTCCGGTTACTGCACTTCCTGGCCCTGGTCTACGTCGTCGCCCGACTGCTGCCAACCTCAAGCACGTGGCTGGAAAACTGGCCTGCGCGCCAGACCTCCCGCATGGGGCGTTATTCACTGGAAGTCTTCTGCCTGGGCGTCCTGCTCGCGCCACTGGCAGACATGGCCAATGCACTGGCAGGCGATACATGGCCCATGCAAGTGACCACGGCGATTGTCGGCTTGGGATTGATGATGCTGATGGCGAACGGGTTGGAGTTGAATAAACGCCTGGGGACATCGCCGCACCTATTGCCAACTTGAGAACAGCGTCACGTTTGCATGCCCTCTCGGAGATTTCCTACTGGTTTGTCAGGCCAAGTTTTTCAGGAACTGGCCGCTATTCGGTATGAGGCCAAAGAGAGGGCAATGCTTTGAACATCAATGGAATTCCAAATCCGGCAAACATCCCGCAACAGATGGGGTTGGTAACCGGTGCTAAACCTGTTGATCCGACAGAAGACGTCAGCCTTCAAGAGGCCATTGCATCTGAAGTCAAAACGACAGAAAAAAATGTATTTTACGAATATCAGAAAGAGCCGTGGCTGTTGGAGTCGATCAATGAACACATCACAAACAGGCTTGACTACGTAGCTCACAAAAAGAGACTCGACGTGCTGGAGCTTGCGCTGGTAAATGTCACCTATGATAGCTTTCGAAAAGAACTGCAAGAAACCCACCCCGACATTGCACGTAAAAACTTCGGTTTCACACTGACCGAAAGTGCATCCATCAAGATAATTGACTACGATAACAGCCTGACTGAAAACGACACATCGGTTCTTACCCACGCCATCAACGGGTTCAGAGAATTCAAAGAACAACTCCAACATCACGCAAAGACCATCATGACCCTGGTAGACCACGACCATGAAACATTTGGCGGCCGATATAAACTGACTATCAGCAATTTTCAGGACGTGATCGACTATGGCAAAATCATGAACACCAGCGTACAAAAAATGCAGGACGAATGGATACAGCAAGTCCAGAGTAATGCTGAGAAACGAGATTTTTCGTATATTTCGTTGGCGGTATGAAACATCAGCCTGGCGAGATAAATGATTCGCCAGGCTGAGTTAGACGTTAACCGCGAGGAGCAACAGTTCGCAGAACGGTTTGTGTGCAGATGTGTCCCATGTAAAAAATATGAGGGGTCGCAGTCATCGGCCCCAACGAAAAATTGTGTACGGTATAGCCGGCTACCCTATAGTGGCTTCTCCACGTATTGAAACCTCTCTGGGTGTGCACAAAGTCCTGGGCCTCCAGCCCCCCATAGCAGCGTCCAAACTCGATACGCTGAGAGACGAACCCATCAGCATTGCTGGTTACAACATGCTCGATTGAGGGCTCTCCTTTGCCAAAACTCAGGTCAAGAATAGCCATACCTCCTTCCAGAGGCGCGCCCTTAGTATCGGTAAATCTCGCCTCAAAGATAGCCTCCTTATAAATCTGCGTTGCCAACCAGCCAGGGTTAGTATATCCACTTGGAATCCTTATCACTCCCGGTTCGTCGAGCAGTTCATAGTTTTTTAGAACAGGATAGGAACCCAATCTGACAGTGTATGGAAGCCTGCCACCTACCAGTGAGTTTCTTGGCGTGATCCTGATGATCACCTCAGCCCCAGGAGCCAGATCTTTAAAAACCTTGGTCTCAAGTGTCTGAGCAACCCACTTACCATTTTCGTAATACTCGGTCTTCCACTCGTTAGTGACCGGATCACCGACAGGGGTATAGAGCAATACATCTTGCCCACGATGCGAGACAAAGCCGTAGTAGTGAACGGGGTGTTTATCTGTCAACACATCGACCACCGAATGTAGTTTATCCAGCATGACGGTAAATCTTGGCTCGGAAATTTCTTGCACAGCGTCAGCCGCAACGGCTTCGTTGGTTTCATGACTTGATACACCGACCGGGTCCTCGGCACCTGTATTGGCATGAGCGCCGGAAGCCGATGCCATTATCACGAAAATGGACAACAAGCAAAAACCAACACATTTTCTTCCATAAGTATTCATAGGTAATCTCGCAGATTATGCAGAGGCAGGTTGCCACTGACAAAATTTACGCAATAGAAAGTTAAGCGCCGAGTCAACCCTCACATTAAAATCTAGGAAACCTCCTACAAAAAATAATCACCACTACAGCCTAGGAAAAACCCTACACACTTATCAGGCAAAGTTTTGCGAAGGTCTGCCGCTAGATGGTTATCATTGACACCAAAGAGCGCTTAGCATGCATATCAACCCTTTAGCTTCTGCATCACAAAATCAACAGCGCACTCTCTCGGGCTCGAGTTCCCTCACCTCACCTGCTGCTCCGCCAATCAAAATTCCTCAGGCGCGTGATAACGTGCGTGATCCGAACGCTGAGTTCTATACCACCGAGGAAACACCCTGGTTATCCGACTACAAAACGTCGGCGGCAGGACGGGTTATGCTGGACAGTATGTCTGAAGAGATATCGAACCTACTCCGAAGTACATACCTGGGTGACTTAACTAAAGATTTTGATAAGACCCTATGCCGTATGTACGACAATTTTCACGATTTCAAGCAGCAGCTTTTTTACCTTAATACGGAGCTGTCAAATAAGCACTTCGGCTTCACGCTGGGTTTTAATCAGGAAATCCAGGTGACCGACCCAGACGATGTGCTCACCCCGGCAGAGTTCGCGTACCTGACCGAGAAGCTGAACGAACGTCAACAACTGAAGGAGGATCTGCGTGCGCACGCAAAAATTGTGATGACGTTACTCGATCACTACACGGAGAAATTCGGCAACCAGCACACACTCAACCTTGAGAATTACAGCAAGGTTATCGACTACGGGCAGGTCTTCAGTCGTAATCACATTGGCAACTTCATGGACACGATCATTTACCAGATCGAGCGCAATGCGCCGAAGCGTGAAGAAGAGCGCAAACCGTTGGTTGATCTTCACGTCTGATCAAGCCAGCGCCACTGCAGTTCATGTGTGGCTGCAGTGGGATTAGTTCATGACACTCGTCCCCACTGCGCGCCTTCCGCCCTCAAAAACCACCAGACAATTCCCTCCCACAATCCCATCCAGCGTCTAAGCTTGGGTCAGGTGCTTTGACAGGATGACCGGACAATCGACTATGGGCGCATTTCGGCATTCCGATAGCAAGCAAGAGACGCTATCCGCTGATCGTGAGGATGATCCTCGTACGCCCAAATATCCTCGTCGCAAGCGATACGGATGGCGGGTGTTCTGGGTCGTGGTGGTGTTGGCAGGGGTTGCATTGGGCGTGGCAGTGGCCGTGGAGAGCAGAACCTCCAGGCTTCAGGCGCGCGAATTCAGCCGCTTTGCCGCGAGCCTGGGTTATTCGATGCAGCCTGGGCCGAGTCATGACGTGGTGTATCCCGGTGACGGACCGTTCGATAGGCGCCTGGGCTATTCATCCATGGATGAATTCCTGTCGCGCCTGCTCAAGCGCGATTATGTGATTACGCGCCAGACCCGGTTTTCCCCGGAACTGCTGCGTTACGTCCGGCATGGTTTTTTCGTGCCTTACAAGGAAAAGACCCAGGCCGGGCTGTCGATCACCGATTGCCGGAACGAGCCGCTGTACGAGTTCAGATACCCACAGCAGTTTTACCCGACCTTTGCTGCCATTCCGCCGATGCTGGTGAACAGCCTGCTGTTTATCGAAAACCGCGACCTGCTCGATCCGCAGCAGCCCATGGCCAACCCTGCGGTGGACTGGCCACGTTTTGTCAAAGCCGCCTGGTCGCAACTGGCGAAGATGTTTGCCCTCCCCGGCCAGTCGGCTGGGGGCAGCACGCTGGCCACTCAGCTGGAAAAATACCGTCACTCCCCAGACGGGCTGACGCTGTCGGGTTCTGAAAAGCTGCGGCAAATGATTTCCGCCAGCGTTCGCGCCTATCAGCCGGGGACCGAGACACTTGCCGTGCGCCAACGGGTGGTGCGTGACTATCTGAACAGCGTGCCGCTGTCTGCGGTGCCGGGGCATGGCGAGGTGCATGGTCTGGCTGAAGGACTGAGGGTATGGTTCGGCGCAGACTTCGCCAAAACCAACGAAATACTGGCGTCGAATCCGGGCAATAAACAGGCGCTGGCCGACAAGGCGCTGGCGCTGCGTGAAGTGCTCTCACTGGTGATCGCCCAGCGTCGCCCGTCGCACTATCTGGCCAAGGGACGCTCTGAACTCGCCGAGTTGACCGACAGCCACATTCGCCTGCTGGCCCAGGCCAACGTCATCGACCGACCGCTGGCCGAGGCCGCGCTGGCAGCCCAGGTCACCTACCGCGACTGGGCACAGCAACCGACCCTGCAGCCCATCGAAACCAACAAGGGCATCAGTGTCGCGCGCACTCGCCTGTCGAATCTGCTCAATCGCCCGCTTTACGACCTCGACCGTCTCGACCTGTCCGCCACCAGCACCCTACATGGCGAATTGCAGCGCAGCGTCAGCCAGTACCTGCGTGACCTGGCCAACCCTGAATTTGCCGCAAAGACCGGTTTGATGGGCGAGCGCCTGTTGACCCCGGCCAGCACAACGCAGGTGCGCTACAGCTTCACGCTGTTTGAACGCGGCGTGGATGGCTCGCGGGTCAGGGTCCAGACCGACAGCACCGATCAGCCGTTCGATATCAACGAAGGCAGCAAGCTGGAGTTGGGCTCGACCGCGAAGATGCGCGTGCTGACCACTTACCTGGAGATCATCGCCGAGCTGCATGGGCGGTATGGGAACCTGAATACCGCGCAACTGCGCAAGGTGCCTGTCGAAGAACCTGACCGTCTGACTCGCTGGGCAGTGGATTACCTGCTGATGAACAAGGACCGTGATCTGGCGAAGATGCTCTCGGCCGCACTCGACCGCACCTACTCGGCCAGCCCAGCAGAAGCGTTCTTCACCGGTGGCGGCATGCACCGTTTCAATAATTTCCGGCGCGAAGACAACGAGCGGATTCCGACCCTGCGCGAGTCGCTGCGTGAGTCGATCAACCTGCCGTTCATTCGCCTGATGCGCGATGTCGTGCGCTACAGCACCTATCAGGCGCCCAACAACAGCGCCGAGCTGCTCAAGGATGACGACAACCCGCGCCGTCAGGAATACCTGGCGCAGTTTGCCGACCGCGAAGGCACGGTATTCCTGCTGCGCTTCTGGAAACGCTACAAGGAAAAGACCACACAGGAACGGCTCGACACCTTCCTGGACGGCATTCACCCGACGGCTATTCGCCTGGCTGCGGTACACCGTTATCTGCTGCCGGGCGCTGATCAGGGCACATTCAACGCGTTCATCCGCGCCCACCTCGACGACCCCAGGGCAAGCTCGAAACTCACCGACAAACGTCTTGCCGATCTGTACCAGAGTTACGGTCCGGGCACTTATGACCTGCCCGATCAAGGCTACATCGCCCGCGTTCACCCGCTGGAGCTGTGGCTGGTGGGCTACCTGCTCAAGCACCCGGAAGCACAGTTCAAGGACGCGGTGGCCGCCAGTCGTTTCGAGCGTCAGGAAGTCTATGGCTGGCTGTTCAAGAGTCGCCACAAAGGCGCTCGCGACAGCCGGGTGCGGACCATGATGGAGGTCGAAGCGTTTCTGGACATCGAGCAACGCTGGCAGCGTGTGGGTTATCCGTTCGACCACCTGGTGCCTTCGCTGGCGACGGCTATCGGCAGTTCGGGAGACCGTCCGGCGGCGCTTGCCGAGCTGATCGGCATCATCCAGAACGATGGGATCCGCCTGCCTGCGGTGCGCATCGACAGTCTGCACTTTGCTGCCGATACGCCTTATGACACCCAGCTGAGTATCAACCCGGAGCTGGGCAAGCGTGTGTTGCCATCGGAAGTCGCAGCGGCAATGCGCGAGGCCTTGTCGCAAGTGGTGGACGGCGGCACGGCCAAACGCGTGCAAGGCACGTTCAAGATGCAGGACGGCAGTGTGCTGGCGATGGGCGGCAAGACCGGCACCGGCGACAACAGGATCGAAAGCGTCGGTGCGGGCGGGCGAATTCTCAGCTCAAGGGCGATCAACCGCACGGCGACTTTTGTGTTTTATATCGGCGACAACCACTTTGGCGCGCTGACGGCGTTCGTGCCGGGACGCGCTGCCGAGGGCTTTCGCTTCACCTCGGCGTTGCCGGTGCAGGTGCTCAAAGGCATGGCGCCGATTCTGACGCCGTACCTGGAAAACCACGGACAGGCGATGTGCAACGCCCCGCTTGCGGATCCGCCCAAGGGTGTCTGACCGGCAATGACCGCTCGTCTGCCAGCTCTGTGATTACAATAAGATATATCTTAAGGTATATCTAACTTGTAACCAGAGAGCAAAAACATGCGTGAAGATAAACACCCACCCCACCACCGTCCGCCGCATCTTCGTGAAGCAGGTGAAGATCGCGACGGTTTTGAAAAACGCCCAGGCCGCGAACGCGGTGGACGTGGCCCTCGGGTTTTCGCCCCTGGCGATCTGAAACTGCTGTTGCTGGCGTTGATCGCCGAACAGCCTGCCCACGGTTACGACCTGATCCGCAAGATCGAAGGCCTGTTCGAGGGCGCGTACTGCCCCAGCCCCGGCGTTATTTACCCCACCCTGACGTTCCTTGAAGAAAGCGAAATGGTGGTCGGCGATGCACAGGCCGGCAAGAAGCTCTACACCGTCACCGATGCGGGTCGCCAATCCCTGGAAGATCAGGCCGTAGCGCTGGAAGGTGTGCGCATGCGCATCGATGTCAGCAAGCGCTCATTGCGCGGCCATGATCGTCCGCCGGAAATCCATGAAGCGGTGCATAACCTGCGTCACGCGCTGCAGATGCACCATGGCCGCTGGAGCCCGGAAGAGATTCTGCGCGTCAGCGAACTGCTCAACAGCACGGCCAAGGCTGTCGTCGATGGGCCTCAACCTGCCTCGGAGGAGTCGGCATGAATTCGCCCCAGTCAATCCATCGCGTCATGCATGAAATCAAGCGACGCAAGCTGCAGGTGGTGAGGGTCACGGAACTGACGCCCCTGATGCGCCGCATTACCTTGCAGGGGCCGGAGCTGGCAGGCTTCATCAGCCTGGGCACCGACGACCACGTCAAACTGTTCTTCCCGCAAACGGCAGAAGAGCAGGCAGCGCTGGAAAACCTCAACCCTGCCGGCGACAAGGACACGCCGCGCCCGCCGATGCGCGATTACACGCCGCGTCGCTACGACGAAAAAACCGGGGAACTGGATATCGATTTCGTGCTGCATGGCGAAGGCCCGGCGACCACTTGGGCCGCTCAGGCAGCGCCCGGGCAATTTCTGCACATCGCAGGGCCAAAGGGTTCGATGGTGGTGCCGGACATGTTCGACAGCTATCTGCTGATCGGCGACGAAACAGCCATTCCCGCCATCGCCCGACGCCTTGAATCGCTGCCCGCCAACCGCGCTGCGCTGGTGGTGGTCGAAGTGGCCAACCCGCAGGAACAGCAGGTGTTCGACAGTGCCGCACAGGTCGACGTGATCTGGCTCGTACGCGGCGAACAGAATCTGCTGGACGTCACGCGTCGCCTGGAGATGCCCGAGGGCAAGCTGTACGCCTGGGTCGCGACTGAATCCGCGCTGTCACGCAAGCTACGTCGTGTGCTGCTCGACGAGTTCGGCCTGGAAGAGGACTTCGTCAAGGCCGCCGGTTACTGGAAGCTGGATAGCACTGAAGAATGAGCAGGACCGGGCGACTCACCGCGTACGACGAGACGCCCGTTTATCAACGCCCAGCAGCACCAATGCGATCAGCACGAAACCCAGCAGCACGCCCAGCGCGTTGATGAATGCAGCCGAGAAACCGAGCGTGCCGACATCGATGAACGGGTACAGGTAATCACCGAACATGTGGCCACGCAGCAGGACGTAGGCGAAGTAGACGAGCGGATAGATCGCCCAGAGCGGTATATGCCTCAGACGCAGCGCGCCCTTGGGCACGTACAGCCACCAATAGAGCACGAACGCCAGCGGCATTATGTCGTGCAGCAGTTCATCGGCCACCCACTGCCAGCCTTCCGGGTGCCACAAGTGGCGCAACAGGATGTTGTAGGCGATGCCCACCAGCGCAATGCTCACCGCAATGCCGCCACACACCACTGGATGGCGGAAGAACCAGTGGCCTGCCGACTGCTGTGTCGTCAGCGCGCAACTCAGTGCGACCGCTACAAGCATGTTGGTCAGTACGGTGAAGAAACTTGAAAAGCGTACCAGCCCACCCAGCAGACTGGCGTGATCGGCATAACGACCAATCAGGATCAGGTAAAGCTGAATCACCAGTCCAGACCAGCCGAGGCAGGCGGCCACGAGGGCGTAATAGCGCTGTCCCTGCGCAGGTTGTGGATGTTCGCTGAGCATCAATCGGTATCCTTGAGTGCCGGCTTCCGTGCCAAGCTATTCTGGCGGGCCTGTTACCAGCCCTTGCTGCGATGCAATTTCACATACAGCGCTTCGACCTTCTCCCGCGCCCAGGGGGTCTTGCGCAGGAAGGTCAGACTGGACTTGATGCTCGGATCGCTTTTGAAGCAGCGAATATCGATGCGCTCGGCAAGGCCGGACCATTCGTAATGTTCGACCAGCGCCCTGAGGATCTGCTCCAGCGTGACGCCGTGCAATGGGTCGGAGTTGGGTGTTGTCATGATGAGCCTTGCAACCGATGAAGAGGAGACGAACCTGAACGGATCTCTGGAGTACGCAGGTGCTTCCCGAAAGTCTGCCATTGTAAGCGCCACGCCTTGATAAAACACCGTCGACCTGCCGCACTGTTGCCGGCTTCGCAATGATCCATGTCAGGTTTTTCGCTTTTAGAAAAATCGTTAGCGCCCTATCATTGCCGGGTTAAGGATTGAAGATTCCCCCTTCTGCAGATGTTCCTTCGGACAAAAGCCTATGCACGAATTCGGGCGGTGATGGTCTACGACTCAATGACCGCGCCGACCAAACGTGCAACCGCGCTCTGCCTGACGGTTTAATTCCACCGTCGGCGATTCGTCTCAACAAGCAGCTTCAAGGAATGGCGCCAAGGCAGGCGATGCTTAAAACAAGATGTCAATTACTTACTTCTCGCGGAGATTCGCATTATGAGCACTGACGGTGCTTCAAATAGAAATCGCCTGTTACCGACCCTGCTCGGGCTGGTGATCCTGTTGATGGGGCTGGCCTTGCTGGTCGGTGGTGCCCGACTGCTGCAACTGGATGGCTCGTTGTATTACCTGCTGGCCGGTATCGGCTTCGCCGTGACTGGCGTGCTGCTGATCACGGGTCGTGCGGCTGCGCTGGGCCTTTATGCACTGCTGCTGTTCGCGAGCACCGTGTGGTCGTTGTGGGAAGTCGGCCTTGATTGGTGGCAATTGGTGCCACGCCTGGCGCTGTGGTTCGCACTGGGTATCGTGTTGCTGCTGCCATGGTTCCGCAAGCCGCTGCTGCGCAACGGTCCGGCACGCATGGGCACCGGTGCACTGAGCATCGCTGTGGTGCTGGCCGGCCTGACCGCGCTGGCAAGCCAGTTCACCAATCCGGGTCGTATCGAAGGCCAGCTGGACCGCGAGACGGCTGGCACGACCAACACCGCCCCGGCCATGCCTGACGGCGACTGGCAGTCCTACGGCCGCACCGCCTTCGGTGACCGCTACTCGCCACTGGCGCAGATCACACCGGAAAACGTCAACAAGCTGGAGCCGGCCTGGACCTATCGCACCGGTGACATTCCGGGGCCGAACGACCCGGGTGAAACCACTGCCGAGAACACCCCGCTCAAGGTCAACGGCATGCTCTACGTGTGCACGCCGCACAGTCAGGTGATCGCGCTCGACCCGGATTCGGGCAAGGAAATCTGGCGCTTCGATCCGAAGCTCAGCACTCAGAACGCTGCCAACTTCAAGGGTTGGGCGCACATGACCTGCCGTGGCGTCACCTATCATGACGACGCTGCCTACGCCGCCAGTGCCCCGGCGCAAAGCCCGACGGTCCCGGCTGCTGACGGCACGGCCACTGCCAGTGCTGCCTGCCCGCGCAGAATCTTCCTGCCGACTGCCGACACCCGTCTGATCGCGCTGAACGCCGATACTGGCAAGATGTGTGAAGACTTCGGCAACAAGGGTTCGGTTGACCTGACCGCCAACATGGGCACCTTCGCTCCGGGCGGCTACTACTCCACGTCGCCACCCGCGGTCACCAAGGACCTGGTGATTATCGGTGGCCACGTCACTGACAACGTCTCCATGGACGAGCCGTCCGGCGTGATCCGTGCCTATGACGTGCACACCGGCCGTCTGGTGTGGAACTGGGACAGCGGCAATCCGGAAGAAACTGCGCCGATTGCCGAAGGCAAGATCTACACGCGCAACTCGCCGAACATGTGGTCCATGTTCAGCGTCGATGAAAAGCTCGGCATGATCTACCTGCCGATGGGTAACCAGACCCCTGACCAGTGGGGCGGCGACCGTACGCCAGAGTCCGAGAAGTACAGCGCGGGCCTGGTTGCACTGGACATCGCTACCGGCCGCGTGCGCTGGGACTACCAGTTCACTCACCATGACCTGTGGGACATGGACGTCGGTGGTCAGCCGACCCTGCTGGACATGAAAACCGCTGACGGCGTCAAGCCTGCGGTATTGGCATCGACCAAGCAGGGCAGCATCTACGTGCTGGACCGTAGCACCGGCAAACCGATCGTGCCGATCAATGAAGTACCGGTTCCGCAAGGTGCTGTCGCTGGTGATCACACCTCGCCAACCCAGCCCAAGTCCGACCTGAACTTCATGCCGCCGCCGCTCAAGGAGCGCGACATGTGGGGCGTGACGCCGTTTGACCAGATGATGTGCCGGATCGACTTCAAGTCGCTGCGCTACGATGGTCCGTTCACGCCACCTTCGCTGCAAGGTTCGATCGTTTATCCGGGTAACTTCGGTGTGTTCGACTGGGGCGGTATTTCCGTCGACCCGGTGCGTCAGATCGCCTTCGTCAATCCTAACTACATGGCTTTCCGTTCGAAGCTGGTACCGTCTGCCGAAGTTGAAGGCGGCCCGGGTCGCAAGAGCGAAACCGAAGGCGTACAGCCGAACAAGGGCGCGCCTTATGGTGTGATCCTGGAAGCACTGCTGTCGCCGATGGGCCTGCCTTGCCAGGCACCCGCGTGGGGTTACGTAGCGGCGGTCGATCTGACCACGCAAAAAACCATCTGGATGCACAAGAACGGCACTGTACGCGACAGCTCGCCGATCCCGCTCCCGCTGACCATGGGTGTTCCAAGCCTGGGTGGTACGTTCACCACCGCCAGCGGCCTGGCGTTCATGAGCGCTACGCTTGACCAGTACCTGCGTGCTTATGACGTGCGTAACGGCAAGCAGTTGTGGGAAGCCCGCCTGCCAGCAGGTGCACAAACCACCCCGATGACCTACACCGGCAAGGACGGTCAGCAATACGTGCTGGTCGTTGCAGGCGGTCACGGCTCACTGGGCACCAAACAGGGTGACTACGTGATGGCGTTCAAACTGCCGAAGTAATGCGTTGCTGAGGTCAATGAAAAGCGGCTACCGAGAGGTAGCCGCTTTTTTTGTCGCCACTGAAACTTGATTTCAGTGGCGCCAGCTACCGGGCAGGGCTGCGTCCTCTCGTAAATGTACGGCGCGGCGCGGGTCTGTGACGCGGAGCGTCACGAAATGCATGCCAACGCGGAGCATTGGCACGATAGTGTTCTCGCGGAAGGTGCACTGCCGGAAGAGCACCTCCAGACGATCATCGTTCCGCACGCTCCAGCGTGGGAATGCCGTTCTGGACGCTCTGCGTCCTCTCTTGAGGGCTTCTATCAGTGCGACTGACTAGCGCGCCTTGGCGCTGCTTTTGTCACTGGCGCGCAGGATGTCGTTCCAGCGGCGGACCAGGTAGTTGTGCTCGTTCATGACCGAATTCCACACGGCGATATGGCCCATGCGTTCTTCGTAGGAGCCGCCATCGCGGACTTCTCCGGCGTCGATCAGCGGCAAGCCGTCGCTGCCGAGCAGTTGTTCGCGGGCAGGCAGGCCGGCGTACCAGTAATCCCATTCGGCAGCGCTGAGGTGATCGCGGCTGCGTGCCGGGTTACCGATGTAATAACCCTGCCGCGCCATCACTGCGCCGGGCCAGCCCGACAGCCACCAGTTCAGGTACGCATAGGCCGCATCCAGCACCGGGCCCTTGGCGTGACGTGACAGGGAAAGCCCTCCAAACCAGCCGCGATAACCTTCCTTCGGCACCGCGACGCGGTACTTCACACCGGCACGGTGCAGCCTGACCAGGGTCGGTGACCAGAGGCTCTGAATGTCGATGTTCGGGCTGAGCATCAGTTCGGCGGCTTCTTCGTCGCCTGACCAGAACGCAGCAAAATGCCCTTGCTGCTGTTTGCGCACCAGCACATCAGCGAGCCGATCGATCTCTTCGATGCTCATGTTGCCAATGTCCTTGAAGCTCGCCAGCCCTGCCCCCTGCACCGCCAGCGCGGCATCCAGTGCGCCGATGGCCGCGTCGCTCTGCAAGGCGATGCGCCCGCCCCACACAGGGTCGAGCAACCAGCCCCAGCTTTCGTCCGCAGAGCTCAAGCCCTCCGGCAGGCGCTCGGGGCGATAGGCGAAGCTGTCGGCGTTATGGGTCAGCGGCAACATGCTGATGCGCTCGGTCACCGCGCTGCCCAGGCTGCCGTCGTGTTGCACGAACAAACGCTCGCTGGGCACACTGCCGCTGCCAAACTGGTCGGTAGGCCGCAGCCGGCCCTGCTTGGGCAAGTCGTTGATTTCGTGCCACAGCGCAATGCGCCGCGTGTCGATGGGTTGAATCGCCCGGGCTGGCCAGACGAAATCGACGTTATGAAACCATTGGTCGTAGAGGTCGTAGCTGTCTGGTTGCATGACCGCGATACGTTGCGCGGTTTGCACGTCATGAATCTGGTAGACCAGTTTGATCCCCAGTTCCTGCTCGGCCCGCTCACGCAAAGACTCCAGCAGGGTCACCGAGGTACCCAGCACGCGCAAGGTGATGGTCATACTGCCGACTCGTTGAGCGGCGGCGCGAAACTGCTGGAGAAGACTTCGAACGAACGACGCAGCAGATCGGGATCGAGACCGCGCAGGATGAACACCAGCCGCGAGGTGCGATCCTCGCCCGGCCAGGCGGCAAGATGCACCGGCGCATGCAGGCAATGCTGCACACCATGAATCACGATGGGAGCCTGATTGTCGTTCACGTTGAGCAGCCCTTTGACGCGGAGAATTCGTTCACCGTGGCATCTTAACAGCATCGACAGCCACACCCCGAAGCCGACCCAGTCCAGAGGCCGCTCGAACGTCAGGCAACAGACCTGCGCATCACCATGCCGCGCGGAGGTCGACAGCACACGATGCAGTTGCCAGCGGGTCACTTCAGCGGCCGGTTCTTCGCTGCGCATGCCCTCTCCCAGCAGCAACTGATCGCCGCTGTGGACATCCGCCGTATCCAGCAGTGGCGCAGAAAAATTCAGCGCTTGCAGATGCTCGCGCAGGCCATCCAGCACCGACTCGTCGACCAGATCGGTCTTGCTCAACAGCAGCCGGTCCGCCGCCGCGACCTGTGCCAGCCACTCCGGATGCAGTCGCTCCTGCAGCGTCGCGTGACAGGCATCCACCAGCGTGACGATCAGACCGATATGAAAGCGCCCGCGCAGTTGCGGGTCGTTGCTCAGCGTGGTGAGAATCGGGGCCGGATCGGCCAGGCCGGTTGTCTCCAGAATGACCCGGCGAAACGCAGGAATTTCACCTCGACTACGCCGCTCCAGAAGACCGAGCAGCGCGTCTTTCAATTCACCGCGGACGGTGCAGCAGACACAACCGCTGGGCAGCAGCACGGTATCCGGTGCGACCTCTTCAACCAGCAGATGATCGATACCCACGTCGCCGAATTCGTTGATCAGCAGCGCGGTGTCGCCCATGTTTTCATCGGCCAGCAGGCGTTTGAGCAGCGTGGTCTTGCCGCTGCCGAGGAAGCCGGTAATCACGTTCAGGGCAATACTCATGATGACCTCTGCAGATGATCGAGCAGACCTGAATCAAGCGGATCCAGCGGCCGGCCGATCAGCAACTCGGCTTTCTGCCAGAGCTGCTCCAGCCCGGTCGCAAGCTCCTGCTTGCCGGTGGCCCCGAGCAGGAGATAGGAAACGCCTTGAAAATCTTCGACCTTCAGACGAAACGGCGCGACCACCTTGTTGATTGCAGCAATACGCCGCAAGCGCTCACGCCGCCGGGGCAGCTCTGCAGCCAGCGGATCGCTCCAGTGCACGTCTTCACCCAACAGCCCGCACAATCCACACATCAAGTGTTCTCCGGCTGTTTGCTCATGGCATGACGTCGCCGGAATTGGGGCCCAGTGTCTGACCGACGAACAGGTTGCCGCCCGGCTCGCTGGCCAATAGCACCGCCACCGGGGCGACCTCCTCGGCCAGACCGAAGCGGCCGAGTGGCAACTCGGCGGCCTTGGCGGTTTTCCAGGCGCTGCTGATCCCGGCGACCAACGGGGTTTCGATAGGACCGGGCGCAATGGCGTTGACCAGCACGTTGTCCTTGGCGACTTCCAGCGCCAGGGACTTGCTGAAACCGATCACCCCGGCCTTGGCGGCGGCGTAATGGGTCAGTTCGGCACCGCCCTTGATACCCAGTTGCGAGGCGACATTGATGATGCGCCCCCAGCGCTGGGCAATCATGTGCGGCAATGCCCGCTGACTGGCCACGAAGACGCTGGTCAGGTCGATGCGCAGCATGTCGTTCCACATGTCGAGGGTCAGGTCGACGCAACGTGCCTGGGTCAGCATGCCCGCGTTGTTGACCAGAATGTCGATGCCACCGAACTGCTCGACACAGGCATCGACGCTGGCTTGCGCGCCGTCGACACTGCCGACATCGGCCACGCACTCCTGAACCTGCGCGCCCAGTTGGTGGCACTCTGCAGCGATCTTCGCCAGGCTGTCGGCGTCTCGGTCGCCCAGCACCAGACGCGCGCCTTCAGCCGCATAGGCGCGGGCGATGGCTGCGCCGATGCCACTGCCTGCTCCGGTGATCACTGCGCGCTTTTGTTTGAGTTGCTGCATGGGTCGGGTTCCTCGGTTGATTTGGGGATCACGGCGTATTGCTCGCGAACGCTCAGTTACTGGCACGCGTCTGTACTGAACGCTTCACGAGCAAGCTCGCTGCCGATCCGAATCGATCTACTCGGGCCAGCGCACGGTCAGGCCGCCGTCGATCACGATGCTTTGCCCGGTCAGGTAACTGGCGTCATCGCTGCACAGAAAACGCACCAGCGCAGCGACTTCATCCGCTCGACCGACCCGGCCCAGCGGGATGGCTTTGGCCGCCTGCGCCAGACCTTCCGGCCCCAGCGAGTTCTTGCTGTCCAGCGATTGCGGCGTCTCGATCAGGCCGGGAATCACCGCGTTGCAACGGATGCCCTTCGGGGCGAGCTCCACCGCCAGTGACCGACACAGCCCTGGTACGCCGGCCTTGGCCGCTGCGTAATGGGAATGGTCCTGCCAGCCATACACACCGCCGGCAATCGAGGAAATCGCCACCAGCGCCCCGCCCTCACCCATGTGCCGGACGGCGGCGCGGAAGGTACGCATTACGCCGGTCAGGTCGACGTCGAGCATCTCGTTCCAGCGCTCGTCGGTCATTTCCAGCAAGGGCGCGCGGCGCAGCAATCCGGCATTGGCGACCGCGTAGTCGATGCGGCCGAACGCCTTGACCGCCTGCGCGGCCAGGTCATCGACCGACTCGGTGAAGGTCACGTCCAGTGGCAGCATCAGGCATTCGCCGCCCGCCTCCGCCACCAGCCTGCGGGTTTCGTCCGGATCATGCGGGTCAGCCGGATAGAACCCGCCTGCCACCGCCACACCCTGGCGGGCAAAAGCCACTGCCAGGGCCTGACCGATGCCGCTGGCGGCACCGGTTATCACTGCAACTTTACGCGTCATGTGCTGCTCCTCATTTCACCGTTTCAGGTCGCACGTGTTTAGCGGCAAACATCAGCGCACCCGACAGGAAGCAAGGCACTGCGCCAAAGTACAACGCCGAGGTCTGCCAGTCGCCGCCTGCGCTCAGTACCGATGTGGCACCGAAGCCTGCGACCACGGCACCGAGCGGGCCCATGGCATGGATGATTGCGCCGCCAGTGGCACGAATGCTGGTCGGGAAGCTTTCGCTGATGAAGAACAATGCCGCCGAGTACGGGCCGATCAGGAAGAACAGCCCCAGGCTGTACAAGCCGACCACCGTCACCATGTTGCTCGGCCCGTAAAGCATGCCGGCAAACGCCAGGCCGCCGAGCATCCAGCCAAGGCCGATAACATTGCGGCGACCGATCCGGTCACCCATCCAGCCGTGACACAGGTAGCCGCAATAGCCCACCAGGTTGGACAGCACCAGAATGATCAGCGAGTTCTCGAACGAGATGTGGTGGACGCTGACGATCACCGTCGTACCCAGCACACTGAACACCTGAATGGCTGCCCAGTTGAGCAGGATCGCAGCACCGATCACCAGAGTCGCGCGACGCGAGGAACCGCGAAAGGCAGCGCCGATACCGGCCTTGCTGTGTTCTTCGTAATCCACCCCGTACGTCTGCGCCACGGCCTTCGCCTGGCTGAGGTCGCCCTTCTTGCGCAACTGGGTGATGCGTTGATGGATCTGAAACTGCGGGCTCTCCTTGAGCTTGCGCGCCAGGATCGCGATGACGATGGCCGGGATGGCCGCAAACACGAAGCAACCCTGCCAGCCGATAACCGGCAACAGCACCGCCGTCAGACCAGCCGCGATCAGCGCACCGACCGGCCAGCCGCCCTGCACCAGACTATAGATGAAGCCACGGCGCTTGGTCAGTCGCGGGTCGTCGGATGCAGCGTAGATTTCGCTCAGATAGGTCGCGTTGACCGTTTCCTCTGCATAACCCAGACCGCCCAGCGAACGAATGAGGATCAGGGGCGACTTGCCCCACGCTCCGCCGATGGCCGTGAGCGCCGAGCAGATCGCCGAGCCACTCACGGTGAAAATGATACCCACGCGCCGTCCCAGGCGATCTACCAGCGGGCCGATGGCCAGAGCCACCACCGCGGTGCCGACCGCGACCCAGGTCGCGATTTCGGCCTGTTCGACCTCACTCCAGCTGAAATGCCGACCGATTTCCGGTAACAGCGTGCCAAACAGAATGAAGTCATATACCGCAAACACCCACGCGAAAAACGCAATCCATGTGGCGAACCGTACTTGCTCCGGAGTCAGTTGCTCAGGTTTCCAGCCGGTCAGGTCGAGCTTATTGTAAATGGACATGAGTGACGCCTCGGACAGGGCAATGAATCAGCGGGTACGGGGGTTGCGACGCACGAAGTCGTCGGCAATCTCGTCGAAAGTGACGAACTTGACGCCAGCATGGCTTTGAATGTGCTCGATCAAGCGCTCCAGCATCAGCAGCACTTGCGGGCGACCAGACACGTCCGGGTGAATGGTCATGGTGAATACAGCGTGTTCATGTTCGCGATAGACCCAGTCAAACTGGTCGCGCCACATCTCTTCCAGGTGCCGAGGGTTGACGAAACCATGGCTGTTCGGCGCCTTCTTGATGAACATCATTGGCGGCAGATCGTCCAGGTACCAGTTGGCCGGGATTTCCACCAGATCGGTTTCTTCGCCACGTACCAGCGGCTTCATCCAGGTATCCGGATGCTGGCTGTAATCGATTTTGGTCCACTTGTCGCCCACCCGAACGTAGTAAGGATGGAAGTCGTTGTGCATCAGGCTGTGGTCGTACTTGATGCCTTTCTTGAGCAGCAGCTCGTTGGTGACGTTACTGAATTCCCACCATGGCGCGACATAGCCGGTAGGACGTTTGCCGGTCATTTGCGTGATCAGGTCGATGGACTTGTCGAGGACGATCTCCTCTTGCTCCGGGGTCATGGCAATCGGGTTTTCATGGCTGTAACCATGCACACCGATTTCATGCCCGGCATCCGCCACGGCTTTCATCTGCTCGGAGAAGGTCTCCATGGAGTGCCCCGGAATGAACCAGGTGGTGCGCAGACCGTAACGCTCGAACAACTTGAGCAGACGCGGCGCGCCGACTTCACCGGCGAACAGGCCGCGGGAAATGTCGTCCGGCGAGTCTTCGCCACCATAGGAGCCCAGCCAGCCGGCAACGGCATCCACATCTACACCAAACGCACACAGAATTTCTTTGGCCATCGTTGTTCTCCCACGGGTTAATCAGATCGGCTTCGCGCGGTACGGCACGCGGGCCGGTTGGCACTGCAAAACGTGTTCAAGGGGCTGCGATCAAGGACTCCACGGTCAACGCCGCCCGCAGCAGCCGTGCGTCTTCGCCTGCCGGTGCGCTGAGCAACAGCCCGGTGGGCAAGCCCGAGGCATCGCGGCCGCTGGGCAGTGACACACCGGGCATGTTCAGCAGGCTGCCGGGCATGGTCAGGCGCAGCGTGGCTAGGTTGGTTTGAACGAACAGATCGTCGTCCTTCAGCAGCGGTGCGAGCGGCGGCGCCACATGGGCCACGGTCGGAGTAATCAGCAGCGCGCCGTCCAGTTCGAGGGTCAACTGCTCCTGCAAGCGCTCGCGCGCGGCGTAAAGATTGACCAGCAGGCTGGCCGGCATGGAACGGGCTGCCTCCAGGCGCTTGCGAACTCTGGGATCGAGCTGGCTGGCGGCGTCGCTGTCGAGCAACGCCTGATGCAGCGCAAACGCTTCGGCCGCACCAAGCCAGCCCTGTTGCTGGGTCAACAGCAACGTGGCCTGAAATGCCTGGCAAGGCTTGACCTCGATCAGCGCACCGCTTGCGCGCAAGGCTTCGACGGCACGCAACAGGTTGTCGCGAACGGCCGGCGTGACGCGCTCGTCTTCCAGCACCGCCTGATCGAGCAGAAAACGCTGACCGGCCAGGCTGCGTGGTATCAACGATGAGGGTTTGCTGCGCGCACAGAGCAGATCGTCGATCACCAGAGCGTCGCGCACGCTGCGGGTCAGTGGCCCGACGCTGTCCAGCGTCAGTGCCAGCGGGAAAACACCGTCGCGGCTATAGCGGCGGCTGGTGCTGCGAAACCCCACCAGACCGTTGAGCGCTGCCGGCACACGAATAGAACCGGCGGTATCGGTGCCCATGGCGATCGGTACGGTTCCGTTGGCCACGGCGACTGCCGAACCCGAAGACGAACCGCCAGGAATACGCGGTGAGCTGTCGCTGCTGGGGTTGATCGGCGTGCCGAAATGCGGGTTCAGGCCCAGCCCTGAATAAGCGAATTCACTGAGGTTGGTCTTGCCCAGGCTGACCATCCCGGACCGTGCCAGCAGCCCGACACTCGGCGCATCCAGCAGCGCGGGCGACAGGTTGGTGCGCACCGCGGCACCGGCGGTTGTGACGCTGCCTGCCACATCGAAAAGATCCTTCCAGGCAATGGGCACGCCGTCGAAGGGACTCAATGGCTGCCCTTGTTGCCAGCGGGCCGCAGACGCTTCGGCTTCCCTGCGTGCCCGTTCGATACTCATGGAAATGAACACATGATCGGCGGTTTCTGCCTGTTGCAGAGCCTTGTCCAGAGCCTGGACAGGGTCACTGCGCCCCTGAGCAAAATCCTCGGCCAGTGCGCAGGCATCACGGGTAACGCTGTGACTCCCGGTATCGGTCATGGACATCACACCTTTAAAAAATGTACTTATTAATAAAATGTACATTTAACAAAGGCAGATTCCATGCCAATCTGCACGTCGCGACACCCTGACCCGATCGAGCTGATGGCCCTTTCGCGCTGGAACCGCCGTACTAGAAACCTTTTTGCAAAGGGATCAATCAGTTGCGATAGGGCATCGTCAGCGCACAGGATCGTCATAAAGAAATAACGTATCTTTTATAAAAGGTACATTTCAGTGCAAAAAAGTAACGGTGGCCCCATGAGCGAGCATAAGGACGTGTGCCAAGGTGACAACAGCGCTTCTGTGCGAGAATCGTCCGTCAACCGCCAGAAGTGTATGAAACCGATGTCAGAAGAGGACCCGCGCACCGCGTCGCGCTACGCCATGATTCGCGAGGTGTTGCGTAACGCCATCGTCTCGGGCGCGGCCGCCAATGGACTGGTGCTGCTTGAAGCACCGCTGGCAGAGCTGTTCGGTACCAGCCGGGTGCCGGTGCGCAAGGCGCTCAATCTGCTGCACGAAGAAGGCTTGATCAGCCGCTTCGACGGCCGGGGTTATCTGGTCAATCCTGACGCGCAGGAAGTCGAGCCGCTGCGCCTGAGCCTGAGCCACAAGCAGTTCGGGCTGGACAGCAGTGAAGAACTGGTCGATACCCGCCCGCTCGGCGAACGCATTCATGATGAGATCGGTGCGGCACTGTCGGCCTGTATCGCCTTTGGTCACTACCGGCTCGATGAGCAAAGCGCCGCGCAGCATTATGGAGTAAGCCGCGCAGTGGTTCGTGAGGCGCTGATGCGTCTGCGCGATCGCGGCCTGGTGGAAAAAGAGCCTTACTCGCAATGGCTGGCGGGGCCGCTGACGGCCCGGGAAATCACTGAAGACTACGAACTGCGTGCCTGCCTCGAGCCCGAAGCCTTGCGCCAGACGGCGCCACAGCTGAGCCGCGAAACCCTTGAAGCGATGCTGACTAGAGTCATCGAGGCGCAAAACGCCGAACAGTGCAGCCTTGAGGAAATCGAGCGCCTTGAAGATGATCTGCATCAGCAATGCCTGGGCGGCCTGCAAAACCGCAAGATCGCCATGCTGATCAGCCAGGCGCAAAGCCCGATGATCATCAACCGGATTTTCTACCGCTTGCTGAGCATTGGCGCCGATGAAGCGATGCTGGCCGAACACCGGCTGATCATCGAATTACTGCTGCACGGCGCCTTCGACGCCGCCGCCCTGAACCTCAAGGAACACCTGCTACGCGCCCGGCAGCGCATGCTGCAACGCCTGAAAGTCCTGTCGGTATTGCCGGAGCAGGAAGTGCCGGGGTATCTGACGCGGTTGAGTTGAGGCGGGCTGGATCACTCTCGTTGCCACGCTATATAAAAGAGTCAACTCGCACTCGGTGTGAAACCCGGTTTCTGTAGGAGCGGACTTGTCCGCGAAAGGGCCTGTACATTCACAACATTTCTGCTGCTCAAACGCCCTCTTCGCGAACAAGTTCGCTCCTGCACGAGCGTTCTATTTTTTAAGGTCCAGGATACGACTTACTTGCCGATCACTTCGCCGCGCATCGGTGCCAGACGGGCGATGAGGCGGTTTTGTACGGGGACCGGGACCTTTTCGGTGTCCATCGAGGCGATGAGGTCTTCGACCAGCGCGTTGAAATCGCTGGGCGTCAGATTCTGGCCCTTGTGCGCCTCGGCCATGCTGTCGCCGGTATAGCGGCACGGGCCGCCGGACTCGACGCAGAGTTGCTCGACCAGCTTGTCGCGCAGACGCACGATGTCGACTTTCTTGAAGTGCTCGACGATCCGCTGATCCTTGGCCACGTTTATCAGCATGCCTTCGACGATGCGCTGGATACCGGCACGCTGGCCCAGGCCCTGGTAGAGGCTGTCATCCCTGGGTGGCTGTTGCTGCTGCGCGCAACCGGCCAGTAGCGTCAGCATCATGGCGATCAGCAAGCGCCTCATCAAAAACTCCCCTGCACAGACAGATAGGTGCCGTTCTGGTTATCCAGCGTGGCGATTTCACCCAGGCGGGCGTAAGCCAGAACCACGGACACGTGCTTGTTGGGGAAATAGCCGAGAAACACATCGGCCCAGTCACTCTCGCCTGCAAACGACAGGTTGTCCGGCTTCTCGCGATATTCGACGCCCAGCGCCCAGCGCGGATTGAACAGCACGGCTACCGAACCCTCCTTGAGCAGGCCGCGGCTGTCGCGCCGATCGCCGCCGAACCCCAACAGTCCGGTTTCGTTGGCGCGGCTGTAACGCACGCCGCCGTTGACCACGACGTTGTAGCCGAACGCCGCACCCATGAACAACCGACTGGCCGTCAGGTAGCCTTCGACATCCGAGTCACGCCGGGCGCCGACCAGGCTGGGAATCAGGAAATCGTTCTGATGCTTGTACTGCACACCCAGAGAAACCTGCGGCAGGCTTTCGTAGATCAGGTCGCCGAACAGCCGCACCTTGACGCCGAACACGTCCTGACTGAGGTTATCGTCCGGCAGGCTGAGCCTGTGCTGCAGGTTGCTGATATCGAAACGCTGATGCGCGTAGGAAAACTCCACGCGATTGCCATAGGCGACCGCCAGGCCTGCCACATCGAGGTTGTAGTCCGGCAGATTCACGTGCGTGGCGAAGGCGGTAGCGCCCCACTCGCCTTGCTCGCTGTAGCCGGTGATCACCGCCCACGGGGTTATGCCGCCGCCGGCGCTGCCTTCAATGCTGGTCGCGCCGCCCGTGGCGATCAACCGGCCGTTGTCGCCCAGGGCGGACGTCGGAGCAACGCCCGCCATGCCCACCAGCAAAGACCCCAACAGCAGCGATGTTTTGTGCAACATGGATTAATTCACCATAAGACCGGGTGAGGCCTGATACGTGGCAATCCATGCCTCGAACGCCGACGCGGTCAGCGGTCGACTGATCAGGTAACCCTGGGCCGTATCGCAGTGCCAACGCCGGAGCAGGTCCAGGCTGTGTTGATACTCGACACCCTCTGCCACCACCTTCAATCCAAGGTTGTGGCTCATTTCAATGGTCGACCGCACGATCACTGCGTCCTCACTGGTTTCATCCAGATTGCGCACGAAAGACTGATCGATTTTCAGCTCTTGTACGGGCAGACGTTTCAAGTGAGCCAGTGACGAGTAACCGGTGCCGAAATCATCGATCGACAGGCTGATGCCGCAATCGCGCAGGCGATGCAGGACGATCAGTGCCTTTTCCGGTTCGCTCATGACGGCGCTTTCGGTGATCTCGAATAACAGTTGTTCGGCAGGTATGGCGTATTGCTTGAGCAGTTTCACGACATAGCCGACCAGATCATCACCCAGCAGGTCATCAGCGGAAATGTTTACCGACACCTGCAGGACCAGACCGCGCTTACGCCATTCGGCCAGCTGGCGCATCGCCTCTTCGATCACCCAGTTGGTCAGCAGGTAAATGCTTCCGGTACGCTCGGCGAGGACGATGAATTCAGCGGGCGAGACATTACCGAACTGCGGATGAGCCCAGCGCAGCAGCGCCTCGGCCTGACGCACATAGCCCTGACGAATATCCAGCTTGGGCTGGTAATGCAGCATCAATTCGCCATTCTGCGCGGCTTTGCGCAGATCACGAATGAGCGTGATCTGTCGCTGGTGGGCCAGGTCACGTCCATCCTGATAGATCTGCAGGCGACCGGGAAGGAACGCGGCGTCCTTGCGGGCAATGGCCGCACGGTTGAGCAATTCCTGGGCGGAATCACCGTGCTCCGGGTACACCGTGATACCAATGCAGCATTCAAGCGCGTACTCATGATTGTCGATACGCTGCGGCTCACTGAGCAGACGCTGCACAGCGTCAGCCATGCCCACCGCGCCAGCGCTGGACGTGTTGTCCAGCAACAGCAGAAACTCGTTGGCCCCCAGACGCGCCACGGTGTCGCCGGCGCGCAGATTGCCTTGCAGGCGCTGGCCCGCCTGCCGTAACAATTGGTCCACACCATCGGCGCTCACGCTTTCGCTGATCGTGGCAAGGTTCTCTATGCTCAGAGACAACAGAGCAACCCCGCGATCTGCCGCAATCGAACTGCCCAGACGCTCCATCACCAGCGCCCGGTTCGGCAGCCCGGTCAGGTTGTCGTGCAAAGCGTTGTGGGCCAATTGCCCCTCGCGCACCGCAATGCCTTGCTGCATGGTGTTGATCGCGTCGGCGAGCATGCCCAGTTCATCACTGCGGACCAGCGTGACCGGGGTTTTATAGTCGCCATCACCAATGCGTTTGGCCGCCGTGGCCAGGGCCTGAACCGGCAGCGAGACGCTTCGCGCCAGCGCCAGTGTGCCGATCAGCGAAGCCACCAGGGCAACCATGGAAATCCAGAAGATCTTTTGATTCAATGGCGCGAATGCCTGATAGGCCTTGTCCAGAGGGCTCTGCAACAGCGCGATGACCTGCCCGTCGCCGCCATTGCTGGTGTTGGCGAGCATCAGGGTCTGGCTGAGAAAGTTAAGATTCGATTGCTCGGTGAGCAACATCTGGCCTTCCGAGGAGCTGCGCATCAGCTCGATCAGGCCCGCGTGCAAGGCCTCTGGCTGAGTACTGATCAGTTCACCGTTCTTGCCGTCTTCTACGGTGAGAAAAGACACTTCCAGACCGCTGAGCGAGCGCAGTTCTTCGGCAATATCGCTGTCGATGGTAAAGCCCATGACCACGCGGCCGATCGGCAATGGCGCGAGAACGGTGGCCTCCACCAGCAAATGAGGGTCTCCGCCGCCGGGCACAATGAGCACTGACTGACCGGCACGTTTGGCGTTGCGCAGGGCCTGGTCATAGACAAACCTGGAACCCTCGGGGACTTTCGGTACGGTGCTGGCAATCACTACGCCATCCATGCCCAGCAGGAACATGTCGCTGGCATTGATGCGCTTGCCGTGGTTGAGCAGCACCGAGCGAATGGTCGAGGAATCGGCACTGGCCACGGCATCGCGAAAGCCAAAATCGGCTGCCACCAATTGCACGGTGTCACGCAGACGCTTGCCGCGCAGGTCGATCAGCCGTTCGAACACACGACTGCCCACCTCCAGTTGCGCCTGAGCCTGAGTGCGCACCGCCTCGCCTGTTGCAACCTTGACGGCGATGTAGACCGCACTCACGACAATCAGCAACAGGACAATCAGAACCCCGGCGATGCGCGCCTGAAAGCTGGCTTTAAATTTCATTCATGCGTGGCCTTGTGGAAGGCGTCACCGAAGCCGCCTGGTGCGGGCTTGCCGGGTTTGTCCTCGGCTTGCATTTCGACCGCCAGGTTGAAACGCTGGGTGAGCCCGGCGGCAGGCACCTCGAACTCGCCGCCCGATACCGGCTGCATGTCCGCGATCTGCGGGTGCCAGAGGGTGGCGTTGTAGTGCCCGGCGGGCATCTGATCGAGCTTGAGCTGGCCGTTGCTGTCGGTCACGCCGAACCATGAATCGTCGGTGACGTAGATGTAACCGACCATCCAGTCATGGATGTTGCAGCCCAGCACCACCACGCCGGGTTTGTCGAACAACAACGGATCCGAGGGTGTGCCCTCGTAAAGTCGCAATTCGAAGCGCTTGGCCGGAGAAAAGGAGTAGACCTGATGGCGGATGTTGTCGCTGTTGGGAAACTTGACCTGAGTGCCGGTGTGGATGGCCAGTACATGTGGCGCAAACTCCTGATCACGCTGATCCATTGATGCCTTCAACGCAACGGGTGAAGGATCGGGCGGCCCTTTGAGGGTGACCACCGCATCCGCAAGGGGCTTGCCCTCCTTGTCCATCACCTGCGCGGTAAAGGTGGCAGCCGATGCGCTCGCAGCCGAGGCTACGCACAGTCCGGCCAGCAATGCCGATATAAATACGTTGGTCATACCTGATTCAACCCATAACGGCAGCGCCGTAAATGAAATAAGCCCGCTCTTTTCTACCCTGACAGGCCCCACCACTCATAAATAGCGGTTTTCCAATCGCTTTACAGACTATCGACCAAGACTATTGAAACCTGAGAGCCACCGCCCCATCTAAGAGCCATGTTCAACTTCTCAGGTGCCCCATGAACGACCAGCAGACAGACTCGCCAGATTTGCCCAACGACGCAGACGAGCACGATGTATCTCTGAGTTCCGACAGCACCTCGCTTGCCTTGCCCGGCCAGAACCTGCCCGACAAGGTTTACATCATTCCGATCCACAACCGTCCGTTCTTTCCGGCGCAGGTCCTGCCTGTCATCGTCAATGAAGAGCCGTGGGCCGAAACGCTGGAGCTGGTCAGCAAGTCCGAGCATCATTCGCTGGCGCTGTTCTTCATGGACACTCCGCAGGAAGATCCACGCCACTTCAAGACTGACGCACTCCCCGAGTATGGCACTCTGGTCAAGGTTCACCACGCCAGTCGTGAAAATGGTCGTTTACAGTTCGTCGCGCAGGGCCTGAGCCGGGTGCGCATCCGTACCTGGCTCAAGCATCATCGCCCGCCGTATCTGGTAGAAGTCGAATACCCGCAGCAGCCCAATGAGCCGACCGATGAGGTGAAGGCCTACGGCATGGCCCTGATCAACGCGATCAAGGAACTGCTGCCGCTCAACCCGCTGTACAGCGAAGAGCTGAAGAATTATCTCAACCGTTTCAGCCCCAATGACCCCTCGCCGCTCACCGACTTTGCCGCTGCCCTGACCTCCGCCACCGGCGTCGAATTGCAGGAAGTACTCGATTGTGTGCCGATGCTCAGGCGCATGGAGAAGGTCCTGCCGATGCTGCGCAAGGAAGTCGAGGTTGCACGCCTGCAGAAGGAAATCTCTGCCGAGGTGAACCGCAAGATCGGCGAGCATCAGCGGCAGTTCTTCCTCAAGGAACAGCTCAAGGTCATCCAGCAGGAGCTGGGCCTGAGCAAGGACGATCGCAGCGCCGACATCGAACAGTTCGAGCAGCGTCTGGAAGGCAAGACCCTGCCGCCACAGGCGCGCAAGAAGTTCGACGAAGAAATCGGCAAGCTCAAGGTGCTGGAAACCGGCTCGCCCGAATACGCCGTGACACGCAATTACCTGGATTGGACCAGCTCGCTGCCATGGGGCATCTACGGTGCCGACAAGCTGGACCTCAAGCACGCGCGCAAGGTGCTCGATCAGCACCATGCCGGGCTTGACGACATCAAGGCACGGATTCTGGAATTCCTCGCCGTCGGTGCCTACAAGGGTGAAATCAGCGGCTCGATCGTGCTGCTGGTCGGCCCGCCAGGCGTGGGCAAGACCAGCGTCGGACGCTCGATTGCCGAATCGCTGGGGCGGCCGTTCTATCGCCTGAGCGTGGGCGGCATGCGCGACGAGGCCGAAATCAAGGGCCACCGCCGTACCTACATCGGTGCGCAACCGGGCAAGCTGGTGCAGGCGTTGAAAGACGTTGAAGTCATGAACCCGGTCATCATGCTCGATGAAATCGACAAGATGGGCCAGAGCTATCAGGGCGACCCGGCATCCGCGCTGCTGGAAACCCTGGACCCGGAACAGAACGTCGAGTTTCTCGATCACTACCTGGACCTGCGTCTGGACCTCTCCAAGGTCCTGTTCGTGTGCACGGCCAACACGCTGGACTCGATCCCCGGCCCGCTGCTTGACCGGATGGAAGTGATCCGCCTGTCCGGCTACATCACCGAAGAGAAACTGGCGATTGCCAAGCGGCATTTGTGGCCCAAGCAATTGGCGAAAGCCGGCGTTGCGAAAAACAAGCTGAGCATCAGTGACAGCGCCCTGCGCGCCGTCATCGAGGGCTACGCTCGCGAAGCCGGTGTGCGGCATCTGGAAAAACAGCTCGGCAAGCTGGTGCGCAAGGCGGTGGTCAAACTGCTGGATGCGCCTGATTCAGTGATCAAGATCGGGCCGAAAGACCTCGAAGCGTCGTTGGGCATGCCGGTGTTCCGCAGCGAACAGGTGCTGTCCGGCACTGGCGTGATCACCGGTCTGGCCTGGACCAGCATGGGCGGCGCCACCCTGCCGATCGAGGCGACGCGCATTCATACCCTTAACCGCGGCTTCAAGCTGACCGGCCAGTTGGGCGATGTGATGAAGGAGTCGGCCGAAATTGCCTACAGCTACGTCAGCGCCAATCTGTCGAAGTTTGGTGGTGATGCGAAGTTCTTCGATGAGGCGTTCGTGCACGTACACGTCCCCGAAGGTGCCACCCCGAAAGACGGCCCGAGTGCGGGTGTGACCATGGCCAGCGCCTTGCTGTCCCTGGCCCGCAACCAGCCGCCGAAAAAAGGCGTCGCCATGACCGGCGAACTGACCCTGACCGGGCACGTACTGCCCATCGGCGGCGTTCGCGAAAAAGTCATTGCCGCGCGGCGCCAGAAAATCCACGAACTGATCCTGCCGGAGCCTAACCGTGGCAACTTCGAAGAGCTGCCGGACTATCTGAAGGAAGGCATTACCGTGCACTTCGCCAAACGCTTTGCGGACGTGGTGAAGGTGTTGTTCTAGAGCTTGATACTGCGCATGCCCCCACGCTGAATTGGCACGAGAGGTGTTCTATCGGGCGCCTCTCATTCCGCACGCTCCAGCGTGGGAATGCAGTTCTGGACCCTCTGCGTCCGATCCAGAGCGTGACAGCTGTCGTACTCCCCCACAAAACTCCGATCAGTTATCCTTGAGCCTCGTATCGCGATACCGGAACTTGCCATGACCCCTGCCCGTTTCATTGCCCCGCTGAGCCTTGCGCTGCTGACGGCGTGCGCTCAGACGCCGAAAAACATTGTGTCCATCGACACGCAAAGCGACTGCCCGCTGACACTCACGTCCGGGCAGACGCTGATCCTGACTCTGCCCAGCAACCCTACCACCGGCTTTCGCTGGCTGACCCAGAACCCGGCCCAGAATATCCTGCGCAGCCTGGGGCCTGAGGTATATGCCAACGCCGAGAGCAAGGAGATGGTCGGCAACGGTGGGCAATCGGTCTGGCGCTTCAAGGCCACCGATGCCGGGACCAGCCGGCTGATGATGGTCTATCAGCAACCCTGGGCACCCGAAGTCGCCCCGGAGCAGACCTTCGAGTGCGCCATCAGCGTGAAGTGAGGCGTTGCGCGCGGCTTGTCCGACAGCACGTACTGCACCATGCATCCCGGCGGCAACTTGGCTAGAATGCCCGCCTTTCAAAGCCTTCGCCGGAACCGCCGTGAGCAAAGAAACCGACCGCATTTTCGCCCAGCCGCTGCCCCAGGTGCCTGACTTCGCCTTCAACGAAGACGTGGTGCGGGTATTCCCGGACATGATCAAACGCTCGGTGCCCGGCTATCCGACGATTGTCGAAAACCTCGGTGTGCTGGCCGCGCAATTTTCGCAACCCAACACTGTGCTCTATGACCTTGGCAGTTCTCTGGGCGCTGTTACCCAGGCCCTGCGCCGTCATGTACGCGGCGAGGGTTGTGAGGTCATCGCGATAGACAACTCCAGTGCCATGGTCGAGCGTTGCCGTGAATACCTCAACGCGCAGGACTCCATGTTTCAGGAGTTGTTGCCGGTGCAGGTCCTCGAAGGCGATATCCTCGCCCTGACGTTCAAACCCGCCTCGGTGGTGGCGCTGAACTTCACCCTGCAATTCATCGCCCCCGACCAGCGCCTGGCATTGCTCGGGCGCATTCGTGACGCACTGGTGCCCGGCGGCGCGCTGATCCTCTCGGAAAAACTGCGCTTCGACGACCCGCAGGAACATGCGCTGCTGACGGACCTGCACATCGCCTTCAAACGCGCCAACGGCTACAGCGACCTGGAAATTGCCCAGAAGCGCAGCGCCATTGAAAACGTCATGAAACCCGACAGCCTCGAAGAACACCGCCAACGCCTGCTTGCCGCAGGTTTTTCCAAGGTGGTGCCGTGGTTTCAATGCCTTAACTTCACCTCGTTGATTGCCCTGCCATGATTGATCTCGCTCCCCTCGTCCGTCGTCTGGCGGGAACCCCTCTGGCCGATTGGGCCAATGGCCTGCAGGCCCAGCTCGACACCAAGATGGCCAAGGGTCACGGTGACCTGCAGCGCTGGCAAAGTGCGCTGGATGCCTTGCCCGACCTGCAGCCCGAGCGAATCGATCTGATCGACAGTTTTACCCTGGAAGCCGAGTGCAACGGCGAGACCCGCACCGTCCTGCGCAAGGCACTGCTGGGCCTGTCACCGTGGCGCAAGGGGCCGTTCAATGTGTTCGGCGTGCACATCGACACCGAATGGCGCTCGGACTGGAAGTGGTCGCGGGTTTCGCCACACCTGGACCTCAAGGGCAAACGCGTTCTGGATGTCGGCTGCGGCAACGGTTATTACCAATGGCGCATGCTTGGCGCCGGGGCCGACAGCGTGATCGGGGTCGACCCCAACTGGCTGTTCTTCTGTCAGTTTCAGGCCATGCAGCGCTATCTGCCTGACCTGCCCGCCTGGCACCTGCCGTTCGCGCTGGAAGACTTGCCCGCCAATCTGGAAGGTTTCGACACGGTGTTCTCGATGGGCGTGCTGTATCACCGCAAATCGCCCATCGACCACCTGCTGGCCTTGAAAGACTGTCTGGTAAAAGGCGGCGAGCTGGTGATGGAAACCCTGGTAGTGCCGGGCGATGTCCATCAGGTGCTGGTCCCGGAAGATCGTTATGCGCAGATGCGCAACGTCTGGTTCCTGCCTTCAGTACCTGCTCTGGAGTTGTGGATGCGCCGTGCCGGCTTCACCGATGTGCGTTGCGTCGATGTCAGCCACACGACGGTCGACGAACAACGCAGCACCGAGTGGATGCGCTTCCAGTCCCTGAGCGACTATCTGGACCCCACCGACCACAGCAAGACAGTCGAGGGCCTGCCTGCCCCCATGCGTGCGGTGATCGTGGGGCGCAAGCCCTGAGGGACGAGTTATCTGGCTGCCGCCACGATCAACGCTTTCATCTCGGCCACTGCCGCCTTGAAGCCGACGAACAGAGCATGAGCCACCAGCGCGTGGCCGATGTTCAGTTCGTTGATGCCCTTGATCGCGGCGACCGCTTCGACGTTGTGATAATGCAGGCCGTGACCGGCATTGACGATCAGCCCTTGGGCGAGACCAAACGCGACGCCGTCGGCGACCCGCTGCAGTTCTTCGGCGACTTCAGTCGGGGTCTGAGCATCGGCATAGCGACCGGTATGCAGTTCGATGGCGGGGGCGCCGACGCGTTTTGAAGCGGCGATCTGACGCTCGTCGGCGTCGATGAACAGTGAAACCTCGCAGCCAATCTTCGCCAGTCGCTCGACCGCCGCCTTGATCCGCGCTTCCTGCCCTGCCACGTCCAGACCGCCTTCGGTAGTCAGCTCCTGCCGTGTCTCAGGCACCAGGCAGATGTGCGCCGGGCGAATACGTTCGGCAAAGGCGAGCATGTCTTCGGTCACGCCCATCTCGAAATTCATGCGGGTCTGCAAAACGTCCTTGAGCAGCAGGACATCGCGCTCCTGAATGTGTCGGCGGTCCTCACGCAGGTGAACGGTGATGCCGTCGGCGCCTGCCTCTTCGGCGTCCAGGGCAGCCTTGACCGGGTCCGGGTAACGCGTGCCACGGGCCTGACGCAAGGTGGCTACGTGGTCGATGTTCACGCCGAGAAGGATACGAGTGCTGTGGGTCACGGTGGTCTCCAGAAAAATGGGCGAGCTGGTCGAAGCAGGCTGTAGAGAATAAAGCCTGATCAAGGCTTGCGAAACAGTTCACGACTGACTAAAGGGCGACCGCCCAAGTGAACCGCCAGCGCCTGACGCATCAGGCGCTTGGCAGCGGACAATGCGCCAGGGACGCTCCAGTCCGCTTCGGACATGGCCAGCAATTCCGCGCCCTGAAACAGACCGGGCTGAAGCAGGTACACACGCTCGAGCCCGGCATCGACCTGCAGACGATACATGCCATCAATGGCCAGTGGTTCGCCGTTGATGTCGGCGTCCATCGCGAAGCCATAGCCCAGGTCATCCAGCAAGCGCCATTCGAACGAACGCAGCAACGGCTCCAGTGGACGCCCCAGAGAAAGGGCCAGCAGCGTGGCAGCGTAATGTTCGAACACCGCAGGATGAGGGTCTTCGGCAGGCAACAGGCGAATCAGCAATTCGTTGAGGTACATGCCGCTGAACAGCGCCTCGCCGGTCATCCAGGTAGCGACGCCGGCGCTTTCCATGCGACCGACATTCTTCAGCTCGCCCCGCCCTCGAAACTCGACCTCGAGGGGCACGAACGGGCGTGCCAGCGAACCCGCCTTGCCCTTGGCACTGCGCAGCACGGCACGCAGACGCCCCTGAGGCGTGAGGAAGTCGACCAGCGCGCTGTTTTCGCGATACGCACGGCTGTGGAGCACATAAGCAGGTTGGCCGGTAGGCGTGCTCATCAGGCTGGCTCGAAAGGGAAGTGTTCGCCCGACCATAGCAAGGTCGGGCGAAAGGACAGCTTAGAGGTCGCCGTAGCCAAGGGAACGCAGTGCGCGCTCGTCATCGGACCAGCCACCTTTGACCTTGACCCACAGGTTGAGCATCACCTTGGAGTCGAACAGCAGTTCCATGTCACGACGCGCGTCACTGCCGATGCGCTTGATGCGATCGCCCTTGTCGCCAATGATGATCTTCTTCTGTCCGTCGCGCTCGACGAGGATCAGCGCATGGATATGCAGGGTGCGGCCCTGCTGCTTGAACTCTTCGATCTCGACGGTGATCTGGTACGGAAGCTCGGCACCCAACTGGCGCATGATCTTCTCGCGAACCAGTTCGGCAGCCAGAAAGCGGCTGCTGCGATCGGTGATCTGGTCTTCGGGGAAGAAGTGATCATTCTCGGGCAGGTGCGAGGCAATCAGGCTTTCCAGCGCTTCGAGGTTGTGGCCATGCTGCGCGGAGATCGGCACGATGGACGCATTCGGCAGCTGACCCTGCAGCCACTCCAGATGCGGCATCAGGTCGCTCTTGTCCTCGATGCGATCGGTCTTGTTGATCGCCAGGATGACCGGACCCTGCACATACTGAACGCGCTCCAGCACCATCTGGTCTTCGTCTGTCCAGCGGGTGCGATCGACGACGAAGATGACCACGTCGACGTCCTTCAGCGCCGCCGAAGCGGTCTTGTTCATATAACGGTTGAGCGCTTTCTCGCCATTCTTGTGCATGCCGGGGGTATCGACATAGATCGCCTGCACGGCGCCCTCGGTCTTGATGCCCAGCATGTTGTGGCGCGTGGTCTGCGGCTTGCGCGAGGTAATCGCGAGCTTCTGACCGAGAATGTGGTTGAGCAGCGTGGACTTGCCTACGTTGGGACGGCCGACAATGGCAACATAGCCACAGCGTGTTGCGGTTGTATCATTCATGACCGTTCTCCACGCCCAGGGCGATGAGTGCTGCTGCGGCGGCTACCTGTTCGGCGATCCGGCGGCTGACACCCTGTCCTCGGCTTTTTTCATTCAATAGGTTGATCTCGCATTCGACGAAAAACGTCCGGCAATGCGGTTCGCCCTGGATATCCACCACCTCGTAACGCGGCAGTTCGCAGGCCCGCGACTGGAGAAATTCCTGCAGTCGGGTCTTGGGGTCCTTGTTGGTGTCCACCAGCGTCAGGCTGTCAAACTCGGTTGTCAGCCAGGCCAGGACGCGCTCGCGCGCCGCCTCCATGCCTGCATCCAGATAGATCGCCCCGATCAGCGCCTCTAGCGCGTCGGCGAGAATCGACTCACGACGGAAACCACCGCTTTTCAACTCGCCCGAGCCCAGGCGCAGGTATTCGCCCAGGTCGAAACCACGGGCCAGCAACGCCAGGGTCTCGCCCTTCACCAGCCGCGCCCGCAAGCGGGACAACTGGCCTTCGCGAGCCTGGGGGAAACGCTCGAACAGCGCCTCGCCAGCCACGAAGTTGAGAATGGCATCACCGAGAAACTCCAGACGCTCATTGTTGCGACCGGCAAAACTGCGATGGGTCAGGGCCAGGACCATCAGCTCCTGATCCTTGAAGGTGTAGCCGAGCTGACGCTCAAGGCGGCTCAAGGATACGCTCACGGTTTACCCACGCTGAATTGCTTGTCGAACTTCAACACCAGATCGATGTTCTGGAACCACGGTTCACGCTGCTCGTAATTCAAATGAGCCTGGAACGCATTGTTCTCCACCGTCACTTTCAACGCCTTGTTCAAATCTATATCCCGAATGCTGTTGACCTGCATGTTCTTACCGACATAACCGTAAAAATCGTCGACCGTGGTGATGTCCAGGGTCTTGTTGGTGTCGACCGCTTCGATGATTTTCTTCATCGTCATGTAGTCGAGGTAGTGCGGGACCAGCTTGAAGGCCGTGCTCGTCGCAAACGCGACCAGCGCCAGCACTAACAGCCAGCCCACGAAAGAAAAGCCTTTTTGAGAAGTAGAGAACGCCATGTTCGACTTCGACCTCAAGAGTGCAACGCCTCCTGACCGGGTCGACTCATGCTTCAGAGGCGTTTCCAGTCAGCCCAAATGACATACGGCGCTGCTCAGGCAGCGCCGCATCGATTACTTGATCAGCCCTACGCGCGCAAAGTTGGGGAAGTGGCTCAGTTTCGGCTCGGGCCAGCTCATCCACACCGCAAACGCCTTGCCTACGATGTTCTTGTCAGGGACCATACCCAGCTCGTCCTTGGGAATGTTGGGATCATCCCAGTAACGACTGTCGTTGGAGTTGTCACGGTTGTCGCCCATCATGAAGTAGTGCGCGGCAGGCACGGTCCATTCACTGTCAGGCGGCGCGCGGTAGCGGCTCATTTCCTGACGGATCTGATGTTCGACTTCGCCCAGCTGCTCTTCATAGAGTTCCGCGCTGCCCAGTGTACCGGGCTCGGTGCCGATCAGCTTCTTGGCGACCAGCTCGCCATTGATGAACAGCCGCTTGTCGCTGGTGTAGCGGATACGATCACCCGGCAGACCGACGACACGCTTGATGTAATTGACGCTCGGGTCGCTCGGATAGCGGAACACCATCACGTCGCCACGCTGCGGATCACCGATCTGAATCACCTTCTGGTCCAGTACCGGCAGGCGAATGCCGTACGCGAACTTGTTGACCAGAATGAAATCACCCACATCCAGTGTCGGCTTCATGGAGCCCGAAGGAATCTGGAACGGCTCGACCAGAAACGAACGAAGCACCAGCACGATGAACAACACCGGGAAGAACGATTTGCCGTACTCGACCAGCAAAGGCTCTTTGTTCAAGCGCTCCACGACAGCAATGTCAGGTTCGCCCACGCTGCCCTGATAGTTGGAAATGGCAGCCCGGCGACGGGGCGCCAGGATGACCAGATCAATCAGTGCAAGCACGCCACAGACGAAGACAGCGATGACCAACAACAGCGGGAAATTTAGTGACATAGGACCTGACTATTCCAACCTGAGCACTGCAAGGAAGGCTTCCTGTGGAATTTCCACGTTGCCGACCTGCTTCATGCGTTTCTTACCGGCCTTTTGCTTCTCCAGCAATTTACGCTTGCGGCTGACGTCACCGCCGTAGCATTTGGCCAATACGTTCTTTCTAAGCGCCTTGACGGTTGTCCGGGCCACAATCTGACCGCCGATAGCCGCCTGAATTGCCACGTCGAACATCTGTCGAGGGATCAGCTCTTTCATCTTCTCGGTCAACGCACGCCCTTTGTAGTGTGCGTTGTCGCGGTGAACGATCAGGGCCAGGGCGTCGACCTTCTCGGCGTTGATCAGAACGTCGAGCTTGACCAGGTTGGCCGACTGGTAGCGATCAAAATGATAATCCAGCGAAGCATAACCGCGGCTGACAGACTTGAGACGATCGAAGAAGTCCAGAACCACTTCGTTCATCGGCAAATCGTAGCTCACCTGAACCTGCGTGCCGAGGAACAGCATGTCGTGCTGTACGCCACGTTTTTCGATGCACAACGTAATGACGTTGCCCAGGTGCTCCTGCGGCACAAGAATATTTGCGCGAACGATGGGCTCGCGCATGTCTTCGATGGCCGACAGGTCAGGCAGCTTGGAAGGGTTATCGACGTAAATCGTTTCGCCGGTCTTCAGTAACAGTTCGAAGATTACGGTTGGCGCGGTGGTGATCAGGTCGAGGTTGTACTCACGCTCCAGTCGTTCCTGGATGATCTCCATGTGCAGCATGCCGAGGAAGCCACAGCGGAAGCCGAAGCCCAGCGCGTCGGAGCTCTCGGGCAGGTATTGCAGTGAAGAGTCGTTAAGCGTCAGCTTTTGCAGCGCTTCACGGAAGTCTTCGAAGTCGTCCGAGCTGACCGGGAACAGGCCTGCGTAGACTTGTGGCTGAATACGCTTGAAGCCGGGCAGCACGTCGACGTCGGGGGTGGTGCTCAGGGTCAGGGTGTCACCCACCGGCGCACCATGAATGTCCTTGATGCCGGCGATGATGAAGCCTACTTCGCCCGCTTTCAGATCGACGGTCGCCGAGTGCTTGGGGTTGAACACGCCCACGCTGTCGACCAGATGCAGCTTGCCGGTCGACTTGACGAGAATCTTGTCGCCCTTCTTGACGCGGCCGTGGCGCACACGCACCAGAGACACGACGCCCAGGTAGTTGTCGAACCAGGAGTCGATGATCAACGCCTGCAGCGGATCTTCGATATTGCCGGTCGGTGCAGGAATGGTTGCGACCAAGCGCTCGAGGACCTCGTCAACGCCCATGCCGCTCTTGGCGCTGCACGCCACGGCATCGGTGGCGTCGATACCGATGATCTTCTCGATCTCTTCCTTGACGCGGTCCGGATCGGCCTGTGGCAAGTCCATCTTGTTCAGTACCGGCATGACCTCAAGGCCCTGCTCGATGGCGGTGTAGCAGTTGGCGACCGATTGCGCCTCGACGCCCTGCCCTGCATCGACGACCAGCAACGCACCTTCGCACGCGGCCAGAGAACGGCTGACTTCGTAGGTGAAGTCGACGTGCCCCGGGGTGTCAATGAAGTTCAGCTGGTAGGTGATACCGTCTTTGGCCTTGTAATACAGGGTAACGCTGTGGGCCTTGATGGTGATCCCGCGCTCGCGCTCAAGATCCATGGAGTCGAGCACCTGCGCTTCCATTTCGCGCTCGGTCAGGCCGCCGCACATTTGAATGAAGCGGTCGGCCAGCGTCGACTTGCCATGGTCAATGTGGGCGATGATGGAGAAATTGCGGATATGACTCAAATCACTCACGGATCAACACTCAAAAAGGTTGCAGGCAGATTGCCCGCCGAAAAATAGCCGGGAATTGTACCTGAACTAAGCAAGAGGCGTCACGCTTACAGGCACCCGGATCGGCGCACGGTAAACAAACGGGCACAAAAAAGGGTGGCCATGGCCACCCTTTCCGCTTAAACCGACCGGTTACTCGGACAGCTTAAAGGTGATGAAGGTCGCACGACCCTGACGCAGAACGCGCATCGAGACAGAGCGATCCTTGGGCAGGCTTTTCGCCACCTCGGTGAACTGCTTGCTGGACGTGATCGCCTGATTGTTCAAGTGAGTGATCACATCACCCGACTGCAGACCGATCAGCGAAGCCGGGCCGCCTGTGACTTCCTTGATGGCAACGCCACCTTTGAGGTCCAGGGACTTCTTCTGCTCGGCGGTCAACTCGATCACCGATACGCCCAGACGATTACTGCTGCGCTCGGCACCCGTACCGCCAACATCGCCCATCTCCTGACCTTCATCAGGCAGTGCGCCGACGGTGACCGTCAGTTTCTGACGCTTGCCGTCGCGAATCACTTCAAGTTCGGCCTTGCTGCCGTCCTTGAGGTTGCCGATCAGGTGCGGCAGGTCAGCCGACATGACGATTGGCTGGCCGTTGGCGCTCAGAATCACGTCACCCACCTGCACACCGCCCTTGGCAGCCGGGCCATCTTCAAGCACCTGCGCAACCAGCGCGCCGGCAGGCTTGTCCAGACCAAACGACTCGGCGAGGTCCTTGTTCACTTCCTGGATGACCACACCCAGCCAGCCGCGGCTGACTTTGCCATTAGCCTTGAGCTGGTTGGCGACATCCATGGCGACGTCGATCGGAATCGCGAACGACAGCCCCATGAAACCACCGGAGCGCGTGAAGATCTGCGAGTTGATCCCGACGACTTCGCCAGCCATGTTGAACAGCGGGCCACCGGAGTTACCCGGGTTGATGGCCACGTCGGTCTGAATGAACGGCACATAGGTGTCGTTAGGCAGGCTGCGCCCCTTGGCACTGACGATACCCTTGGTCACGGAGTGATCGAAACCGAACGGCGAGCCGATCGCCAGAACCCATTCGCCGACCTTGAGCGTATTGGAATTGCCCAGTTTGGCGGTCGGCAGGTCCTTGCCATCAATTTTCAGCACGGCAACGTCGGTACGCGGATCGGTACCGACCAGTTTGGCCTTCAACTCGCTGCGATCGGACAGGCGTACGAGAATCTCGTCAGCGCCATCGATTACGTGGTTGTTGGTCAGCACGTAGCCATCAGGGGAGATGATGAAGCCCGAGCCGAGGGACTGGGCCTCACGCTGGCGATCACCCTTGCCTGCACCCGAGCCTGGCGGACGCGAACCCGGCGGCATGCTGCGCTCGAGAAACTCACGGAGCATCGGCGGCAGGCCTTCCAGATCAGGCATCTGCTGATTGGCGACGGCACGGTCCGGCAACTTCTGGCGCGTACTGATATTCACCACTGCGGGCGATGCCTGCTCGACCAGCCCGGTGAAGTCCGGCAGGTTTTCGGCCTGAGCCGTAGCCACCTGACCGAGCATCAGCACAGCGGCAATCAATGAAAAGTAGGATTTCATGCGTGGTATCGACATATGGCTCCCGTTTGTAACGAGGAAAAAATTAAGCAGTCCGAAGCAACCGCCTCAAAGACCTCAAGCAGCGATGCTTATCTCTGGATCAGCGACATGACCTCTGAAAACGACAAAAGGCCAGAGCTGCGAGGCTCTGACCTATAGAAAAAAAACAGAGTTTTTGCAATCTGCAAACCTCACCAAACATTTCAGCGCCTTTGCTCAAGCCAGGTTGAGTGCGGCCTGGCGGCTTCTGTAACCCAGGATGAAAATTTTTACATCCTGGGAGCCGTGACTCCAAATGTTTATTTATTGGCTGAAGGTTCGTCGTTACGCATCGACAATGCTATGCGCTCTGCAGTACCCATCGGGACTTCTCCGACGACCGTCACCATCATGTCGCCCTGCGGCGTTGTCAGACGGCGGGAAACGGCCACTGTCGGGCCTAGCTGGGTGCGAATATCTGAAGACGCGCCACCTTTAACCGATTCGATGAACACCGAAAAACGCGCAAGACCGTCGCTGTACATGAGATGGGTCACCGGCGACTGCGTAGCAGGGTCTTTGCGTACACCGCTGCTGCTGACGTCAAAACCCGGCGGTAACCAGTCCGAATGCCATGCCACAGGGCTTATGGAAGCCTCAGGCTTGGTCTTCACCACAGAAACAGGCTTGCAGTCGGCACTGGTCTTGAGCATCTGCTCGGACAGCGCGCTGGCAGTATCGAGATCGGTAAACTGGAAACGCTCGAGCAACTGCCCCTTCTCGCTCAACAGAAGCGACTTGAGCACAAGACCGGTTTCGTTATCCAGGTGCAGTTCGAGACCGTATCGATGCTGGTCCTTGGGGGACAGCGCAACGATAGTCGCCTGACGACCGGCCACTCTGGATTTGCCGGCAATTTTCATGTCGTACCAGGCGGACAGTCTTTTGACATCGAATGCGCGGGCAGAAGAGTCGGCCGGATTGGCCACACCCGCTTCGAGCGTGCCGCTGACGCACTGAGTAAGCCCGTCAACACGCAACACTTCCTGAGCAGAACCATCAAGCTGCAGCAAGCGCTCCTGAATATGGCCGTCCGCTATGCGGTGCCAGATCCGGTGAGTAGAAAAACTACCGTTGCGCTCGTATACAAAGGTGCCTTGATAGCTTTGCTGCTGATCAACCTTGGCAAGACGATTGATTGCGTCTTGCGCATCATCAGCCTGTACCGGGAGGGCAAGCCATCCACCAAGCAGTAGTGGCAGTAGAGGGACGGCTCGCATGATCCTCCTTAACGGTTTTCCAGACTCGCAGCACGTGCGTATGGCAGCGCGCTTTCAGTACCCTTCAGCGCTGCTTCCTGAGCGTGCTGGCGCAGATAGCCCGGCAGACGCTGGTCACCTTGACCACCGCCCTGCAATACACCATTGGCCATAGGACCAGGCGCTTGCTCGGCACTTTCAGTGTAGCCAGCCAGTACGGCCGGGCCTTTCACTTGCGGAACAGTCAGATTGGCAGGCTGTTGGGTCTGCTGTGCCAATTGCGCACCGGCGATATCATCCTGGTTATACAGGCGGACACCGGCCAGTACGGCTACGGTAACCGACGCTGCAACGGCCAGGCGACCCAGCGTACGCCAAGGACCGCGAGCTGCCTTGAGCGGGCTGACTTCATCGGCGATCGCGGCAGATACAGCAGCCGAGATATCCAGATGAGGGACCAGCAACTCTTTGTGCATCGCTGCACGAGCAACTTGGTAACGCGACCAGGTGGCGCGAGTATCGGCATCGTCAATGGCATTCAATACCCGACGTAATTCCAGTTCGTCCGCTTCATTATCAAGTACCGCGGACAGCGATTCCTGCAGGGCTTCACGACTCATGGCGGGTTCCTCTCTTGGGCTATCGCCGCTGTCTCAGGATTCCTGCAACAACGGCTGCAGGGCTTTATCGATGGCTTCCCGAGCGCGGAAGATCCGAGAGCGCACGGTACCAACAGGACACTGCATGACGCTCGCAATGTCTTCATAACTCAGACCATCGAATTCACGTAAAGTTAGTGCCGTACGCAAATCTTCCGGGAGAAGCTGGATGGTCCGATGGACGGTGCCCTCGATCTCATCCCTCAACAATGCACGCTCCGGCGACTCGATGTCCTTGAGGCCGTGGTCGCCGTCGTAGAACTCCGCGTCTTCAGACCTTACATCGCTATCCGGTGGTCGCCGACCTCGCGAAACCAGATAGTTCTTCGCCGTGTTAATGGCGATGCGGTACAGCCAGGTGTAGAAAGCACTGTCACCGCGAAAATTTCCGAGAGCACGGTAAGCCTTGATAAAGGCTTCCTGTGCAACGTCTTGAGCCTCATGGGTGTCGTGCACGAATCGCACGATCAACCCTAGAATTTTGTGCTGATACTTCAGCACCAACAGATCAAATGCTCGCGTATCGCCACGCTGTACGCGCTCGACAAGCTGCTGATCCTCTTCCTGGGTTAGCATGAACACTCCTCGTTAAGCATGAAGGAGTGTTGCAACTGATATTGTTCAGGCTCGCAAACATAGACTCGGGCTTTTCGCAAAAGTTCTCCCCCTTCAAGCAAGTTTCCTGCAAGCCATCATAAAGCGTGCACGAAAAACGCAGCTCGACACGGTCGGCTGCGCGAATAGTCTTGTCGCCAGTTTCGCAGTTGATGATCACTTATCTAACCCTGCGAAATAGACGCTGTTCCTGTGTAGGCAACCTGCTATTGAGCATGGTTCTTTACAAAAAGTTCCATTGACACAATTGCCGGCGTGAGCCTCAAACTGCATAAAGTTCCCTTGAATCAACGCGCTGGAGCATTTCCAGCAACCGAACAAAAGGAAAACAATAGGCATGCGGTCCGGGACTGGAGCACAATCCAGACCCGCCGTGGTCTCACATTGCCATGTAGGCGAGGCTATTGTGCCGTTACCCCAATACTTATACTAGTGGTCGCCAAGGGCAGAATTCGCAGATGAGCCAACATTTTCAGCATGACGTACTGGTAATCGGCAGCGGCGCTGCCGGGTTGAGCCTGGCACTGACCCTCCCCGACCACCTGCGGATTGCGGTCCTGAGCAAGGGTAATCTCGCCAACGGCTCGACCTTCTGGGCGCAGGGCGGTGTTGCGGCAGTGCTGGATGACACCGACACCGTGCAATCTCATGTTGAGGACACGCTGAACGCAGGCGGCGGCCTTTGCAACGAAGACGCTGTGCGTTTCACTGTCGAACATAGCCGCGAGGCGATTCAATGGCTGATCGATCAAGGCGTGCCTTTCACCCGTGGCGATGACGCAGACACCGACGAAAGTGGATTTGAATTTCACCTGACGCGTGAAGGCGGCCATAGCCATCGACGGATCATTCATGCTGCAGACGCCACGGGTGCCGCCATTTTTCGCACCCTGCTGGAACAGGCAATCAAACGCCCCAATATCGAATTGCTCGAACAGCGCGCCGCCATCGACCTGATCACCGAACGCCGCCTTGGCCTGGACGGCCAGCGCTGCCTCGGTGCCTATGTGCTCAACCGCCACAGTGGCGAAGTGGATACTTACAGCGCGCGCTTCACAATCCTGGCGTCGGGCGGCGCCGCCAAGGTCTACCTGTACACCAGTAACCCTGACGGCGCGTGTGGCGACGGCATCGCCATGGCCTGGCGTTCCGGCTGCCGGGTGGCGAACCTTGAGTTCAACCAGTTTCACCCCACTTGCCTGTATCACCCGCAGGCCAAGAGCTTTCTGATCACCGAGGCACTGCGCGGTGAAGGGGCTTACCTCAAGCTGCCTAACGGCGAGCGCTTCATGCAACGCTTCGATGAGCGGGCAGAACTGGCGCCGCGCGATATCGTGGCCCGCGCGATAGACCATGAGATGAAGCGGCTGGGTATCGACTGCGTGTATCTGGACATCAGCCACAAGCCGGAAGCCTTCATCAAGACGCACTTCCCAACCGTCTATGAACGCTGCCTGGAATTTTCCATCGACATCACGCGCGAACCGATCCCCGTAGTCCCCGCTGCGCATTACACCTGTGGTGGCGTGATGGTGGACAGCAAGGGGCATACCGATGTGCCGGGCCTGTACGCCATCGGCGAGACCAGCTTCACAGGCCTGCATGGCGCCAACCGCATGGCCAGCAACTCGCTGCTGGAATGCTTCGTCTATGCCCGATCGGCCGCCGCAGACATCGAGAAGCAACTGAATGACGTGCAGATGCCCGCCGACCTTCCGGCCTGGGACGCCAGCCAGGTCACCGACTCGGACGAGGACGTGATCATTGCGCACAACTGGGACGAGCTGCGGCGGTTCATGTGGGACTACGTGGGCATTGTGCGCACCAACAAACGCCTGCAGCGCGCTCAGCACCGCGTACGCCTGCTGCTGGACGAGATTGACGAGTTTTACAGCAACTACAAGGTCAGCCGCGACCTGATCGAGTTGCGCAACCTGGCGCAGGTGGCGGAACTGATGATCCGCTCGGCCATGCAGCGCAAGGAAAGCCGCGGTCTGCACTACACGCTGGACTATCCTGATATGTTGCCGGAGGCGCTGGACACTATTCTGGTGCCGCCCACCTATGCCGGCTGAATTTCAAACGCACGCGCAGACGTCGGTGAATGTCCGGCGTCAATGCGTCATGCGGGATACAACAACTGTTTATTGATCGTGCTGGCCGACCGGCGATAATCGGGCGAAAACGCAGAATCACCATCCACGGCAAGGCAAGACTGTCGGGGCATAACTGCACAGGCTGCCAGCCGGTACGTGCATTCCACAGCTGCCAGCCTTGATGATCGCGCTTGAGCGCAGTGAATGCCGCCGGATGCGTCAGCAGGATCGCGCGTGGTATCACCCAGGCAGCATGCGCCAGACATATCAGCGCACCCAGCGCCGCAGCCCACACAGCGATGTCCAGCCAGCACAACGCGACCAGTGCCAGACACTGGACCGCGAGATACGCCGTCACCAGCAGACGCGAGGCCTGCCAATGACATTCGAAGCGATCACTGGGGCTGGACACGGTCCAGGATCATGCGAACCATGCGCTGCAATTCAGCATCTTCGGATTCGGCACGCTGCATGAACCAGCCGAACATGTCCTGATCCTCACAGGTCAGCAGACGGCGGTACAAATCGCGGTCCTCGTCATTCAAGTGGGGATAGACCTCACGGACAAACGGCACCAGCAGCACGTCCAGTTCAAGCATGCCGCGGCGGCTGTGCCAGTAAAGGCGGTTGAGTTCAACGTCTTCGACCATGGAGCGCTCCTCAAAGTAGGCGGCAAGTATACAGCCGTGAGCCGGGCGCGCGAATCTTGCAATGGTCGCAGCAGTTTTCATGTACCCGTATGCATAACCTCGACTCGGCACTATGATGTGCCCCCGGACTTTTTTCCCAATCTGCGATGACCATGGCCCACACAGCTTTTTTCTGCACGCTAACCCATGAGGGCGTTCTCGCCGTTCGCGGCGTGGATGCCAGCAAGTTTCTTCAGGGTCAGCTGACGTGCAACCTCAACTACCTGAATGAAGACAAATCCAGCCTGGGTGCCCGTTGCACGCAGAAAGGCCGGATGCAGTCGAGTTTTCGCATCGTGTTCGAAGGCGACGGCTGCCTGTTGGCGATGGCTGGCGAACTGATCGAGGCGCAATTGCTCGACCTGCGCAAATACGCAGTGTTCTCCAAATCCAAGCTCACGGACGAAAGCGCAGACTGGGTGCGCTTCGGCCTGCAGGATGGGGACGCTGCGCTGATCAGCCTGGGGCTGGATCTGCCACAGGAAACCGATAGCGTGGTGCGCGCCAATGATCTGATCGCGATCCGCGTCTCGCCAGGCCGGGCCGAGCTCTGGGTGCGCAGCGCACAGGCGGACAGCATCAAGTCACGCCTGGCAGCGCAGTTGAGCGAAGCCCCGCTGAATGACTGGTTGCTGGGCCAGATACGTGTCGGCATCGGCCAGGTGTTCGGCAGCACCCGCGAAGAATTCATTCCGCAGATGATCAATCTGCAAGCGGTTGGCGGCGTCAGCTTCAAGAAAGGCTGCTACACCGGCCAGGAAATCGTTGCCAGAATGCAATATCTTGGCAAACTCAAGCGCAGGCTTTACCGCCTGACCCTGAGCGGCGAAGAGATCCCGCAGGCCGGTACGGCACTGTTCTCACCGGTGCATGCCAGCGCTGTGGGCAACGTCGTCATGGCCGCACAGGATGGGCAGAACATCGAACTGCTTGCGGTGTTGCAGGGTGATGCGGCGCAAGACGGTCGTATCAATCTTGGCTCGCCAGAAGGCGCAGCGCTGCAAATGAGTGAACTGCCCTACACACTGGACAGCAAACTCGAAACTCAGCGCTAGCCAGACGAACACATTCAGCTTCCTAGTGTCTTTAGAGCGTTCCAGTACAGCCTGGCGCTCTGAAGAGCGCGCGGATAACTCTGGACACCCCCAACAGCTGCGAGATGCAACATGAGCAAGATGGCTGACGAGGTGCAGAGAAACTTGATCAAGGCCATCGACAGAGATGCCTTGTTTCTCCCCACCCTGCCGGAAGTGGCACTGAGAATTCGCCTGGCTGCAGAGGACACCGAGATCAGTATCTCGGCCCTGAGCAAGGTCATCGGTAGCGATACAGCCCTTTCCGCACGCCTGATCAAGGTCGCGAACAGCCCCTTGCTGCGCCCGAATTTTGAAGTCAGCGACGTCAACACCGCGATTCGGCGGCTGGGCGTCAACTACACCTGCAACCTGGCCATCGGCCTGGTGGTCGAGCAGATGTTCCACGCCAAGTCGCCGGTCATCGAGCAGAAGATGCGCGATATCTGGAAGCAAAGTCTGCAGGTGGCCGGTATCAGTTACACCCTGTGTCAGCACTACACCAATCTGAAACCCGATCAGGCCACGCTCGCCGGGCTGATCCATCTGATCGGGATCCTGCCGATCCTGACCTATGCCGAAGACCATTACGAGCTGCTGTCCGACCCGATCAGCCTCAACCACGTAATTGACAGCATTCATCCGGTCATCGGCGAGCGCCTGCTGCGCTCATGGGATTTCCCCGAGCCACTGGCCTGTGTGCCGGGCCAGTTCCAGAACTTCGCACGTGTCTCGAAAAGCCCTGACTACACCGATCTGGTGCAGATCGCCACGGTGCATATCCACAGGAATACCGAACACCCCTTCAGCCTCATTGAAATGGTCGACCTGCCTGCCTACAGCCAGTTGCGGCTCGCCAGAGGCGAAGGCGTGCTCAGCGCCCAGATGGACGAAGCCAAGAGCATGCTCTACTAGCCTCAGCTGGTCCAGGGTGTGTAAAAACGTCACGAGCGAAGGCAAGACAAGGCAAAAACAGGCGAAAACGGCCGGGGTCGCGACCGACTCTAGGTGTTCTAAATGAGCATTTTTCGCCTGTTTTTAACGCAGTATTGGCAAGCGCAGTAGTTTTTACACAGTCTGGATCAGGTCGCGCTGAAACTGACCCTTACCTTCAGGCCGCGCTCGGCGCCCTCGTGCAACGTGATTCTGGCCAGATGTGCCCGGCAGATTTCACCCACAATCGCCAGCCCGAGCCCGGCACCACTGCCCTGCTGACTGCGACGGTAAAAGCGCTCGAAAACGCGCTCACGCTCATCTGCCGGAATGCCGGGACCATCATCCTCGACCTCCAGAACACCCGGCGCATAGACCCGCAACACCACGTTGCCGCCCGGTGAAGTGTGGGCCAGCGCGTTGTCGATCAGATTGCTCAGCAACTCGTTCAGCAAGGTCGGCTCGCCGCGCAGCCAGACCGGCTCATCAGCCTCCAGCGCCAGCGCGACGCCCCGAGAATGAGCCAATGGCGCCATGGCCATGCCCAGCTCCCTGGCCAGCTGACTGAGGTCCAGCTGTTGCGCCCCGCCCTCGGCGATGGCCCGCGCGCCGTTTTCGATGCGCGCCAGGGACAGCAGCTGGTTGGCCAGATGCGTGAGTCGATCGGTGCCGAGCGCCGCCGACTCCAGCGTGCTGCGCCAATGCTGCGGGTCGCGCTCGCGCAGCCCCAGCTCGACCCGCGCCTTCAAGGCGGCCAGCGGGGTGCGCAGTTCGTGGGCGGCATCGGCGATGAATTGCGCCTGACGCTCGAACTGCACGCGCAGTCGCTCGGTGAAGTGGTTCAGCGCCCCCACCAGCGGACGCAGTTCGTGCTGCACTTCAACCATCGGCAACGCGCGCAGATCATCCAGCTGACGCTCCTCGACGGCGGTGCGCAGGCGCTCCAGCGGCCGCAATGCCGCGCTTACCGTGAACCAGACCAGCAGCAGCGCGCCTCCTCCGAGCATGCCCAGACGCAGCAATGTGTCAGCCATCAGGCTGCGCGCCATGCCCTTGCGCGCTTCCTGGGTTTCGGCAACGCGGATTTCAGCAGTGCCGTTCATGCCCGGATCGGTCACTGGTTTGAGCAGGCTGACAACCCGCACGTCCTGCCCCTGATAGATCCCGTTATAAAATTTCGCCAGGGCCGGGTAATCGTCGGTACGCAACGTACCGGGCGGCGGCGACGGCAGGTTTTCATAGCCGGAAATCAGCTTCTGATGGATGTCGTTAACCTGATAGTAGATGCGTCCTTCGCTGTCGTAGGCGAAGGTGTCCAGCGCCACGTAGGGAATGTCGGCGCTCAGCGTGCCATCGCGCTGAGTCAGTCCGGCTGCGATGGTACGTGCGGAAGCCAGCAACGTGCGGTCATAGGCGGTGTCGGCCACTTCGCGGCCATTCCAGTAAGCGCTCATGCCGCTGGCCAACATCAACACCACCAGCAGCAGGGCCAGATTCCACAACAATCGCCAGCGCAGGCTGTCGTTAATCATCACGGCTTTCCAGCAGATACCCCAGACCGCGAAAGGTCACGATGGCCACGGAATGTCCGTCGAGCTTCTTGCGCAGACGATGGACATAGATCTCGATGGCGTCGGGGCTGGCTTCTTCATCGAGCCCGAACACCTGCGCCGCCAGTTGCTCCTTGCTCATCACCCGACCCGGCCGGGCGATAAGCGCTTCCAGCACCGCCTGTTCGCGAGAGGTCAGAGTCAGCAGTTCTTCGCCGAGCGTGAAACGTCGCGTGTCCAGATCGTAGGCCAAGACGCCGCAACGCTGTTGCCGCTCGCCACCCAGCACGCTGCGCCGCAGCAAGGCCTTGACCCTGGCCTCCAGCTCGGAAAGTTCGAAAGGCTTGGCCAGGTAGTCGTCGGCGCCCAGATTAAGGCCATGGACCCGGTCCTTGACGTCACTGCGCGCCGTCAGCATCAGCACCGGCAGGTTTTTGCTGCGCGCTCGCAGACGCGCCAGCACTTCAAAGCCGTCCATGCGCGGCAACCCGACATCGAGAATGGCGACCGCGTATTCTTCGCTGTTCAACGCCAGGTCGGCGGCCACGCCATCATGCAGCACATCAACGGTCAAACCCGCGCTTTTGAGCGCCTGCGCGACACTTTCAGCCAATTGCAGATGATCTTCCACAAGAAGAACACGCATCGCCGTCTCCTGATTGTCACTGTTGTTATCGATCTGGGTATCGAGGCTCGTGGCGGTGGAGTTTACAGGCCGGCCGCCGTCTGTGAAGGGCAGAAACGATTCGCGGCTCGCTAATCACGACGTGAAAGGCAACTGAAAGGTTTACGAAAGGTTTGTCGTTTAGCATCGCGAAACGACCCGGTAAAAGGGTACGTAAAAAACAGGCGCCCGGATGCGTCTGAACAATAAAAACAATAAATCGCTAAACGGAGTCACGTCATGTCTACGCCCGTCCAGGCTTGCCAGCCCATGGAGCACCTCCCGTCGAGGAATGCTCTGCGCGCTCCTCCCGCCACCCGCCGCAAAACAACACTTCAGCGCAAACGCCAGTACCTGTGAAACAGCACACAGGCTTCGCCGTGTGCGCGACAAAAGCGCCTGGCGAACAGCTTCTCTCTGCCAAAAACAACAATATCACTGGAGACTGAACATGAAATTTTCCCTGCGTCACGTAGCCGCCACCGCTGGGTGCATGCTGATTGCCAGCCAGTTGCTTGCCGAACCCAAACGTCCGGAATGCATCGCCCCTGCCTCGCCAGGTGGCGGGTTCGACCTGACCTGCAAACTGGTACAGAGCGCGCTGATCAACGAGAAGATTCTGACTTCGCCGATGCGCGTCACCTACATGCCAGGCGGTGTCGGCGCGGTGGCCTACAACGCCGTCGTCGCGCAGCGCCCCGCCGATGCCGGCACACTGGTCGCGTGGTCCAGCGGTTCGCTGCTCAATCTGGCGCAGGGCAAATTCGGTCGTTTCGATGAGAACGCAGTGCGCTGGCTCGCCGCCGTGGGTACCAGCTATGGCGCGATCGCAGTGAAGAGCGACTCGCCCTACAAGAATCTCGACGACCTGGTCCAGGCGCTGAAAGCCGATCCCAGCAAAGTCGTGATCGGCTCAGGCGGCACCGTGGGCAGCCAGGACTGGATGCAGACCGCTCTGATCGCCAAGGCCGCAGGCATCAACCCGCGCGCCCTGCGCTACGTGGCACTCGAAGGCGGCGGTGAAATCGCCACCGCGTTGCTTGGCGGCCACATCCAGGTGGGCAGTACCGATATTTCCGACTCCATGCCGCACATTCTGAGCGGCGATATGCGCCTGCTCGCGGTGTTCGCCGAAAAGCGTATCGACGAACCTGAAATGAAAGACATCCCCACCGCCAAGGAACAGGGCTACGACATCGTCTGGCCGGTGGTACGTGGCTTCTACCTCGGGCCGAAAGTCAGCGACGAAGACTACAACTGGTGGAAAGCCTCGTTCGACAAGATCCTGGCTTCCGAGGACTTCGCCAAACTGCGCGACCAGCGCGAGCTGTTCCCGTTCGCCATGACCGGCGCGGAACTGGACACCTACGTCAAGAAGCAGGTCGCCGACTACAAGTTGATGGCCAAGGAATTCGGCCTGATTCAGTAATTGAACTCAATTGACTGACATTCAGTTGCGCCCGCCGTAAGGGCGCGACTCAGGAGCTTCTCATGGTCATACAACGCATCTTCGCTGGCGTGCTGTTACTGGCATGCATAGGCCTTGCCCTTATGGCCTGGCCTTATCAGGCACCTTTTTCCTACGAACCGGTCGGACCGCGCGCCTTCCCGCTGCTGATGCTCGGGCTGATGGGCGTCGCCCTGCTGTACCTGCTGATCAGACCTACACCCATCGTGCACACCGAGGAAGACCCGGAGCTGGACCGCGAGACCCTGATCAAGATCGGCGTGTGCATCGTCCTGCTGCTGATATTCGCGGGGCTGTTCGAACCGCTGGGCTTCATCCTCAGCAGCATTCTGATCGGCATCCCTATGGCCCGCCTGTATGGCGGTCGCTGGCTGCCGAGCGTGGTGGTGGTGATTCTGATGAGCGTCGGCCTGTACCTGCTGTTCGACAAGGCCATGGACGTCCCCTTGCCTTTGGGCCTGCTCAGCGTTCTGGAGAATTAAAATGGATACTTTCGGTTATCTGGGCCAGGGCTTCGGTGTCGCCCTGACGCCTTACAACCTGATCACGGCGCTGTGCGGAACACTGATCGGTACTGTCGTCGGCCTGCTGCCGGGGCTTGGACCGATCAACGGTGTAGCGCTGCTGATCCCTATCGCCTTCGCGCTGGGCCTGCCGCCCGAGTCGGCGCTGATTCTGCTGGCAGCCGTGTACCTGGGCTGCGAATACGGCGGACGCATCAGTTCGATCCTGCTGAACATTCCGGGTGAAGCGTCCACCGTAATGACCACTCTGGACGGTTACCCGATGGCCCGTCAGGGCCTGGCCGGGGTTGCACTGTCGCTGTCGGCATGGAGCTCGTTCATCGGCGCGTTCATCGCCACCTGCGGCATGGTGCTGTTCGCGCCCTTGCTCGCCAAATGGGCGATTGCCTTCGGTCCTGCGGAATACTTCGTGCTGATGGTGTTCGCAATCGTCTGTCTGGGCGGGATGGCCGGTGACCGGCCGCTGAAGACGTTCATTGCCGCGCTGATCGGGCTGTTCCTGTCTGCGGTCGGTATCGATGCCAACAGCGGGGTGTACCGTTTCACGGGTGACAACATTCACCTCACCGATGGCATTCAGTTCGTGGTGCTGGTGCTGGGCCTGTTTTCGATCAGCGAAATCCTTTTGCTGCTGGAGAAGACCCATCGCGGTCAGGAGGCCGTCAAGGCCACCGGGCGCATGATGTTCAACGTCAAGGAAGCCGCTTCCGTGTTCGTGGTGAACATTCGCTGCGGTCTGCTGGGGTTCATCCTCGGCGTGCTGCCGGGTGCCGGTGCGACGCTGGCCAGCGCGGTCGCGTACATGACGGAAAAACGCATTGCCGGCGCCAGCGGCAAGTTCGGCCAGGGCGACATGCGTGGCCTGGCCGCACCCGAGACAGCCATCGGCGCGACAGCCTGTGGCGCACTGGTGCCGATGCTGACGCTGGGCGTTCCGGGTTCAGGCACCACGGCGGTGATGATCGGCGCGTTGTCGCTGTACAACATCACGCCCGGACCGATGCTGTTTCAACAGCAGCCGGACATTGTCTGGGGCCTGATCGCGTCGTTGTTCATCGCCAACATCATGCTGGTGATCCTCAACATCCCGATGATTCGCATCTTCACGCGCATCCTTGCCGTACCGAACTGGGCGCTGGTGCCGGTGATTGCGATCATCACCGGCATCGGTGTGTATGCAGTGCACGCCACCACATTCGACCTGTTCCTGATGGTCGGTATCGGTATCTTCGGTTACATCCTGCGCAAGCTGGACTTCCCGCTGTCGCCGATCCTGCTCGGGTTCATCCTTGGTGGCCTGATGGAGCAGAACCTGCGTCGTGCCCTGTCGATCTCCAACGGCGAACTGGGGATCCTCTGGTCGAGCCCGATTACCCTCGGCGTCTGGGTGGTGACCGTGTTCATGCTGCTGTTCCCGCTGCTGCGCATCTGGCGCAAGCGCGCCAAACAGCAGGCTGCTGCGGCACATGGCTGATTCGTCTCTGCGCCAATGGTGGGCAACGCCACTGGTCGGCCTGCTGGGCGGCTACCTCGCCAGCCAGGTCGGCTGGCCGTTGCCGTGGATGGTGGGCTCGTTGCTGGCAATCATCCTGGTGCGCTGCCTGACACCCTGGCAGTTGGCGCAGATTCCCGGCGGTCGCAAATGCGGTCAGTTGATCATCGGGATCGGCATCGGCCTGCACTTCACCCCGGTGGTCATCGAACAGGTACTGGCGCATTTCGGGCTGATTTTCATCGGTGCCCTGGTCACCAGCCTGTCGTGTCTGGTCGGCGTGTGGCTGATGCTGCGTACCGGCGAGGATCGCCCTACGGCGTTCTTCTCCAGCATGCCGGGCGGTTCCGGGGAGATGGTCAACCTCGGCGCGCGTAACGGTGCAACGCTGAGCAGTGTCGCGGCCGCACAAAGTCTGCGGGTACTCGCCGTCGTGCTGTGCGTGCCGGCGATCTTCAAATACCTATTGGGTGATGGCGCACCCGCCTTGCATGCCAGCGCCGTGGACTGGCGCTGGCTGGCCGTTCTGCTGCCGCTCGGGGCCGCGCTGGCCTGGCTGTGGCAACGCCTCAAGCAGCCCAATCCCTGGCTGTTCGGCCCGCTGTTGCTCAGCGCCGTGGCGAGCGTGGTCTGGGATCTGAAAATCGGCCTGCCCAACGGTGCCAGCCAGCTTGGCCAGTTGCTGATTGGCAGCGGGCTGGGTTGTCATTTCAATCGGGAGTTCTTTCGGCGTGCGCCATCGTTCCTGGCGCGCACGCTGCTGGGCACTGCGCTGACCATGCTGATCGCCGCGCTGGCGGCACTGGCGCTGAGCGCCCTCACCCACCTGGACCTGCGTTCGCTGACGCTGGGCATGATGCCCGGCGGCATCGCAGAAATGAGCCTGACCGCCGAAGTGCTGCAACTGTCGGTGCCGCTGGTCACGGCCATGCAGGTCATGCGCCTGCTGTTCGTGCTGTTTCTCGCCGAGCCGCTGTACCGACGCTGGAACAAACGGCTCGCTGACTGATCAGGTCGCTGGAACCTTCTCAAATCAAAGCGCAGGCAAGCGCCAGTCGATCGGCGCAATGCCGTTTTGCTCAAGGTACTTGTTGGCCCGCCCAAAATGCCCGTTGCCCAAAAAGCCTTTGTAGGCTGACAACGGCGACGGATGGACGGAGGTCAGCACCAGATGCTTGGTCGCATCGACCAGTTTCTGCTTGCTCTGCGCATGAGCGCCCCACAGCAGGAACACCAGATGCGGCTGGTGCTCGCTGACCACTTGAATGATCCGGTCCGTGAAGTGCTGCCAGCCTTTGCCCGCATGCGACGCAGCATTGGCGCGTTCGACAGTGAGGGTGGTGTTAAGCAGAAGAACACCCTGATCAGCCCAGGATTGCAGGCAACCGTGGTTCGGAATATCAATGTTGAGGTCGCGTTTTAGCTCTTTGTAGATGTTGACCAGCGATGGCGGCGTCGGCACACCCGGCTGCACCGAGAAGCACAGCCCATGCGCCTGGTTCGGGCCGTGATACGGGTCCTGGCCTAGGATGACCACTTTCACGTTATCCAGCGGCGTGGAGTTCAACGCATTGAAGATCAGTGGTCCGGGCGGATAGATTTCCTTGCCCGCCGCGTGCTCCTGACGCAGAAACTCGCGCAACTGAGCCATGTAGGGTTGTTCGAATTCTTCACGCAGGGCTTCTTTCCAGCTCGGCTCAAGCTTGATGCGGTCGTCGCTAGTCATGGTTACATCCGGTAAAAACAATGCGCGGACACTAGGAAAGCCGGGCAGCAAAGTCAATGCTGGTTGCGCCATGCGCCTTCAAGATCGGACGCAGAGCGTCCAGAAAAGTGTGCCGACGCGGAGCGTCGGCACCATAGTCAGTTTGCAACAGTCAGTTCGCAGCTGTCAGTTCACAGCGTTGGCAGGATAGCGAGCGCGCATATTTCAGCTATCGATGCCCACCACGACCATCGCCGCGCCCGCCTCGTCCATGATCACGGCCATCCCGTCCGCCACGCCCACCGTGGTCATCCCAGCCACGGTTACCTCGATCGCCGCGGAAGCCGTCGTTGCGGCCGAAGCCACCATTGCCGCGAAAGCCGTCATTGCGGCCAAAGCCATCGTTTCTCCAGCCATAACCCGGCGGACGTCCCGGCTGGTAGTAGCGCGGCGGGGGCGGTGGCGCGTAATAACGGGGTGCAGGGGCGTAATAGCGGGGCTGGGTGTAATAGCGCGGTTGAGGCGCCACATAGATGCGTCGCTCCTGATAGTAGGTAGAGCGGTAGCCATTGTCATACGCGTAGGCACCGCCAACGACAGTCGGCTGCGTGTACACATCGGATTCGTAGTAACCGGGACCTGCGTAGCAACCAGAAAGGAAAAGGGTCAGCAACGTGATAAGCAAGGGTCTTCGATACATGGCGGCCTCCTGGACCGCGATTGGGCCAAACCAGCGACGCTGGTCGGCGTCCGTCAAAGCGGTTGGCGGACGAATTATCTGACACCGAAAAGGCCTTCTAGTGCCTTGGGGCTGCGTCGACGCCTCAATACAAATGATCGCCAGCAGATGCGCAAAGGCTCTGCAACCAAGGCCTGCAGGCCTGTTTCGGCTTTCTACAAACATGCTACAAAACATTTCATCTGCCTTTGCCTCATCACGGTGCGTTCTCGCACCAGCACAAGGCAGTTCCTGCGGCAGCTGACCGTCGACGACTCGGCCAAGCCTTGAAAAACAAGGCGCAGCATAAGTTGGCACAACTCTCGCTTGATGAGCGATGTGCAGGAGTCAACACAGGTTCGCGGCACCACAATTTGCAATAGCCGACTAGGGTTCCGGCTTGCCGCCAGGCAAGTGGCTGGTCCGAGAGTTGGCGACCTCCAGTAGAGGTTACACGGCGGGACAAAAGCCCGGGAGACAGGGACACCAGTGGTGTCACGTTGCTCCTGGCCGCCTTTTTTCACTACTGGAGATTTCTCAACATGCAAAAGTCTCGTCTCTTCGGTCTGCTGACGGCAGGCCTGCTTGCTGCGTTGAGCCTCTCGGCGAATGCCGCCCAGAAAGATCACTTCAACGTCTGCTGGACCATCTACGCAGGCTGGATGCCGTGGGAATACGCAGGTAGCCAGGGCATCGTCGACAAGTGGGCGAAAAAGTACGGCATCAAGATCGATGTCACTCAGCTCAATGACTACGTCGAATCCATCAATCAGTACACTGCCGGCCAGTTCGATGGCTGCACCATGACCAACATGGACGCCCTGACCATCCCGGCCGCAGGTGGCGTGGAAAGCACGGCACTGATCGTCAGCGACTTCTCCAATGGCAATGACGGCATCGTGCTCAAGGGCGAAGGCAAGAAAGTCGCCGATCTGAAAGGCATGGACGTCAATCTGGTCGAACTGTCGGTGTCTCACTATCTGCTGGCCCGAGCGCTGGACAGCGTCAAGCTCAGTGAAAAAGACCTCAAGGTGGTCAACACCTCGGATGCCGATATCTCGGCAGCCTTCAATACCGACGATGTACAGGCGGTCACCACCTGGAACCCGATGCTCTCGGACATCAAGGCCAAGCCCGGCGTGACCGAAGTGTTCAACTCCAGCCAGATCCCCGGCGAGATCATGGACATGATGGTCGTCAACACCCAGACCCTGAAAGACAACCCGGCCCTGGGCAAAGCCCTGACCGGCGCCTGGTTTGAAGTGGTCGCGCTGATGAATGCCAAAAATGCTCAGGCCAAGGCTGCGCTGGAACACATGGCCAAGGCATCGGGCACCGATCTGGCCGGCTTCCAGGCGCAACTGGACACCACCAAGCTGTTTGCCACGCCCAAGGAAGCCCTTGAGTTCGCCACCAGCAAACAGCTGCCGGACACCCAGCGCAAGGTGGCTGACTTCTCGTTCGCCCACGGTTTGCTCGGCGAAGGCGCACGCGACGCCGATGCGGTCGGCATGTCGTTCGCCAATGGCGTGACGCTCGGCGACAAGGGCAATCTCAAGCTGCACTTTGACCCCAGCTACGTGCAGATGGCCGTCGACGGCAAGCTGTAAATCACGCTCAGTAGAAAGGTCATTGCCATGCGTTTGATAAACCGCCATCCGGATCGTGCCGGTCGCCTGATACTGGTGATCCTGCCGTTCGCCTTGTTGCTGTTCGCCTATTTCATGGGCTCAGCCACCCGGCTTGCGGAAAACCCCAGCGACAAACTGCTGCCCAGCGCGGTACAGATGGCCGATGCGGTCAAACGCATGGCGTTCGTTGCCGACCCGCGCAGCGGTGACTACCTGCTGTGGCAGGACAGCGCATCGAGCCTGCAACGCCTGGCCATCGGCCTGGGGATCAGCGCGCTGTTGGGTCTGTGTCTGGGCATCGCAGCGGGCATCCTGCCGTTGTGCGGCGCACCGCTGTCGCCCTTGCTGACGGTGCTGTCGATGGTGCCGCCGCTGGCCATCCTGCCGATTCTGTTCATCGTGTTCGGTCTGGGCGAATTGTCGAAGGTGATGCTGATCGTGATCGGTATCACACCGATTCTGGCCCGTGATCTGGAACAGCGCGCCCGTGAAATCCCCGTCGAACTGCTGATCAAGGCGCAAACCCTCGGCGCCTCGACCTGGACACTGATCCTGCGGGTGATCCTGCCGCAATTGCTGCCACGCCTGTTGATCGCCCTGCGCCTGGTGCTGGGTTCGGCGTGGCTGTTCCTGATCGCCGCCGAGGCGATTGCTTCGACTGACGGCCTGGGCTATCGGATCTTCCTGGTGCGGCGCTATCTGGCGATGGACGTGATTCTTCCCTATGTGGTGTGGATCACCCTGCTCGCCTGGCTGATGGACTGGGGCCTGAAAGCCCTGACCCGACGTGCCTTTCCCTGGTACGAAGGAGCGCGAGCATGAGCTTTATCAGTGTGCGCAATGTCTGGCAGCAATACGCCGATCAGGTGGTGCTCGAGGGCCTCAACCTGGACGTGGCCGAAGGCGAGTTCTGCACGCTGGTCGGCGCGTCGGGCTGCGGCAAGTCGACCTTTCTGCGCCTGTTGCTGGGTCAGGAATCCCCCAGTCGCGGCCTGATCACGCTGGACGGCACGCCCCTGCGCAATGAGCCGGATGCCAGCCGTGGCGTGGTGTTTCAGCGCTATTCGGTGTTCCCGCACCTGTCGGTGCTCGACAACGTGGCGCTGGGTCTGGAGCTGCCCCGCTCGCCCTGGCTCGGCCGTCTGTTCGGCCAAGCCAAAAGCGAGGCGCGCGAGCACGCCGCACAGTTGCTCGGCAAGGTCGGCCTGGGGCATGCGCTGGACAAGTACCCGACGCAATTGTCCGGCGGCATGCAGCAGCGTCTGGCGATCGCCCAGGCGCTGATCATGAAACCGCGCGTCCTGCTGCTGGACGAGCCGTTCGGCGCGCTCGACCCCGGCATCCGCAAGGACATGCACCACCTGCTGCTGGACCTGTGGCGCGAAACGAAACTGACCGTGTTCATGGTCACCCACGACTTGTCCGAAGGTTTCAACCTCGGCACCCGCCTGCTGGTTTTCGACAAGGTGCGCCACGACCCGCACGCGCCCGGCGCCTATGGCGCGCGCATCACTTACGACATCCCCCTCAACAGCGAACGCCGCGCCGAACGCGCCGCCATCGATTCGCTGCTCAACGTTTCAGAGGAGCCCGTTCAATGACTGACTCAACCACGCTGTACCCGGTTTTCGCCGAAGAGATGCTGCCCGGTGGCGGCCATCGTTCGTTCATCCTCAAGCGCGGCGAACTGCTGCGTCTGACCGACCTGCACGGCAACGCTAACGTCAGCCTGACCCTGCTCAACGCCCACGAAAAAACCGAGCGGCTGAACCTGCCCGACAGCCTCAAATGCCAGCACACCGCCCGCCTGAGCAACGGTCATTGCCTGTATTCAGACATGGGCCGTGTACTGGCGGCCATTGTCACTGACACCTGCGGCTGGAGCGACAGCATCGGCGGCGTGCTCAATGCGCAGGAAGTCGCTGAAAAATACGGCCAGGGCCGTTATCAGGAATTGCGCAACGGCTTCTTTCGCAACGGCGTCGACAACCTGCTGGTCGAGCTGGGCAAATGGGGGCTGGGGCTGTCCGACCTGCTGATGACCCTCAACCTGTTCAGCCGTGTCGATGTCGACGAGGCAGGAACCCTGCACTTCGCGCCGAACAATTCCAAAGCCGGCGACTACATCGAACTCTACGCACCAATGGACACGCTGGTGGTGCTGACCGCGCTGCAACACCCGATGGACCCCAACCCGGAATATGCCCCGCAACCGCTCAAGCTCAGCTGGATGAAAGCCGACGCAAGCGTCGCCGAGCACTGCCGCACCTCGCGCCCGGAAAACGAGCGCGGCTTCATCAATACCGACCGCCTGTTCGCCTGAGGAGCCTTGTCATGAACTCACCCACCCACCTTTGCTGTGACGCGACCATACCGGCCGGCGAGCCCTTTCTGGCCGAGGTCAAGGCCGGGCAGACCGTGCGCATCCTCGATCTGCAAGGCAATCAGGCCGTCGACACACTGTTTTTCAGCCTGAGCAACCCGCGTGAACGCTACGACGTACAGCGCACCCTGCGCCGTCAGAACAGCGTGTACCTGACCACCGGCAGCGTGCTGTTTTCCAACCTCGGCCAGCCGATGCTGACCATTGTCGATGACACCTGCGGTCGCCACGACACGCTCGGTGGCGCGTGCGCGCAAGAGAGCAACATCGTCCGCTACGCCCTGGAAAAGCGCTACATGCATAGCTGCCGCGACAACTACCTGCGCGCCTGCATGCATGACGGTCGGCTGAGCAAGGCCGACATCGGCCCCAACATCAACTTCTTCATGAACGTACCCGTGACAGCCGAAGGCGGCCTGACCTTCGAAGACGGTATTTCCGCACCCGGCAAATACGTCGAGCTGCGCGCTGAAATGGACGTGATCGTGCTGATTTCCAACTGTCCGCAGCTCAACAACCCCTGCAACGGCTACAACCCGACGCCTGCGCAATTGTTGATTCGCGACTGACCCGGCACCTGCCCTCAGCAACGGACGACCGTTGCGTAGATTGATCAATAGCGGGACGGCCCGCTTCCCATCACGAAACCGAGCGCGACTGGGTTTCCGGGGTTATGCCATGTTCGACAAACTGCTGATCGCCAACCGTGGCGCCATTGCCTGCCGCATCCTGCGGACCCTGCGCACCTTGCAGGTCAAGGGCGTGGCGGTGTATTCCGAAGCCGACGCTGCCAGCCTGCACCTGATGCAGGCCGACGAAGCCCACAGCCTGGGCGAAGGCGGCGCAGCCGGAACGTATCTGGCGGTGGACAAGATCCTCGCCATCGCCAAAGCCAGCGGCGCCAAGGCCATTCATCCCGGCTACGGGTTTCTCTCCGAAAACGCTGGGTTCGCTCAGGCCTGCGAAGACGCCGGTATCGCCTTCGTCGGCCCGACGCCCGAGCAACTGCGCGTATTCGGCCTCAAACACACCGCCCGAGCGTTGGCCGGGCAGCATGGCGTGCCCATGCTCGAAGGCACCGAACTGCTCGACAGTCTGGAGTCGGCCATCGCGGCAGCTCGCACCATCGGCTACCCGGTGATGCTCAAGAGCACCGCGGGCGGTGGTGGCATCGGCATGCGTGTGTGTCGCAGCGCCGAAGAGCTGGCCGACTCGTTCGAGGCGGTCAAACGCCTCGGTCAGAACAATTTCAGTGACGCGGGTGTATTCATCGAGAAATACATCCAGCGCGCCCGCCACCTGGAAGTGCAGGTGTTCGGCGACGGTCAGGGAGAAGTGCTGGCGCTCGGCGTACGCGACTGCTCGGTACAGCGGCGCAATCAGAAAGTGCTGGAAGAAACCCCGGCCCCGAACCTGCCGCACGGCATGGCTGAAGAGCTGTGCGCAGCGGCTGTCAAACTCGCCAAGGCAGTCGATTACCGCAGCGCCGGGACGGTCGAGTTCGTCTTCGACAGTGAAGATCAGCGCTTCTATTTTCTGGAAGTGAACACACGCTTGCAGGTCGAGCACGGCGTCACCGAGCAGGTGTGGGGCGTGGATCTGGTCAGCTGGATGGTGCAACTGGCCGCCGGTGATCTGCCGCCGCTGGATCAGTTGCAGGCCGGCCTGAAACCGGTTGGCCATGCGATTCAGGCGCGGCTCTACGCGGAAGATCCGGGCCGTGACTTTCAGCCCTGCCCTGGCCTGCTGACTGCGGCTGACTTCCCGCCTGCCGATGGCCGGTCGCTGCGCATCGACACCTGGGTCGAGGCCGGTTGTGAGATACCGCCGTACTTCGACCCGATGATCGCCAAGCTGATCAGTTGGGCGCCGACCCGCGAGGACGCCAGCGCCGGGCTGATCGACGCGCTGAACGAAACGCGTCTGTACGGTGTGGAAACCAATCGCGACTACCTGCGCCAGATCATTGCCGACGCGCCGTTCGCCAGTGGCCAGCCATGGACCCGCTGTCTGGAAGATCTGCTGTATCACGCTGACACCTTCGAAGTGTTGAGCGGCGGCACCCAGACCAGCGTTCAGGATTATCCGGGACGACTGGGCTACTGGGCGGTCGGCGTACCGCCATCCGGGCCGATGGACAGCCGCGCGTTGCGCCAGGGCAATGGCCTGCTGGGCAACCCTGAAGGATGCGCCGCGCTGGAAATAACCATGAGCGGGCCGCTACTGCGTTTCAACAGCGATGCGGTGGTCGCAGTGACCGGTGCGCACATCCCGATCACCCTCGATGGCCAATCCTGTGCGATGAACACCGCGCTATTCGTGAGCGCCGGTTCGACGTTGTCGCTGGGCACCATCGCAGGTGCCGGTGTGCGCAGCTATCTGTGCGTGCGCGGCGGGCTCGACGTGCCGGATTATCTGGGCAGCAAAAGTACCTTTACCCTCGGCCAGTTCGGCGGTCATGGCGGTCGCGCGCTGCGCGCCGGCGATGTGCTGCACATCGCGCCCCTGGTGGAGCGCAGTGCGGGGCAGCGGATTGCCGATGAGGCACTTGAAGCGCTGACAGACGTGCGCCGGATGAGGGTCATTTACGGCCCGCATGCCGCCCCGGAATACTTCACCGAAGCGTACATCGAAAGGTTTTTCGCGACCGACTGGGAAGTGCATTTCAACTCCAGCCGCACCGGCGTGCGCCTGATCGGCCCCAAACCCGAATGGGTGCGTGCAGATGGTGGCGAGGCGGGGTTGCACCCTTCCAACATTCACGACAACCCGTATGCGATCGGCGCGGTGGATTTCACCGGCGACATGCCGGTAATCCTGGGGCCGGACGGACCCAGCCTGGGCGGATTCGTCTGCCCGGTGACCATCATCGAAGCGGACCTGTGGCAGCTGGGGCAATTGAAGGCTGGCGACAGAGTCCGATTCACCCCGGTGAGTGTCGAGGCGTGTCATGCAGAACGATGCGGGAGCGCGCTTGCTCGCGAAGGCTAT
>NZ_AWQP01000010.1:0-18620 GCF_000972175.1 Pseudomonas syringae pv. coryli str. NCPPB 4273
ACTTGGGCTGGTTTTTACACACTCTGGGCCCGGTGCGGCTAACTCGGCGTCCTGCCGAGTTACCCCCGGATCAGCGTCAGGACTCAGCCGTCACTTACGTCGCAATTTGCGTCGTCAGTGCCATCGAGCCAAGAAGCGCTTTTGTTTATGTGCAGTGACTACGAGTAAGGCATAACGTTGTGTTGCAGCACAGATATGACGCGCAGCGTCACGAACTGTATGCAAACGCGAAGTAGTGGCACGACAGTCAGCGGCAAATCGCGCTACCAGTTATACGTCACCTTGCCGTAGTAATAAGCGCCGCTGTACCCGTAGGGCGAGAATGTGCTGTAGGCCAGGTTGCCGCCGCTGGAGGAGAAGTCGTTGAGCTTTTCCGGGTATTTGTCGGTGACGTTGTCGCCGCCCAGGGTGAAGACCCAGCTCTTGAGTTTGTAGTCGACCGCCAGGTCCAGCAGCCAGGCGGCGCTGAAGGTCTGATCGTTGACCTTGTCGGCCTGATAGCTGGTGAACTCGCCGTAGCGGACCAGGTTGGAGTGCAGCGCCCAATTGCCAAACGTCAGGTCATTGCCCAGCGTCAGTTTGTGTTGAGGCGTAGTGTCGCCCAGCAAACCGATGCGCTCCCTGCGGTCTACCCGCACCAGGTTCACTCCCAACTGATCGAGAATCGCCGGGTTGGCCTTCACGTCGGTGACTTTGGTGTGGTTGTAGTTGTAACCCACCGTGCTGTTCCAGCGCACACCGTTGTCGAACTGGTAGCGGTAATTGGCGACCAGATCGACGCCATCGGTGCTGGTGTCCGTGGCGTTGGTGAAATAACGGGCACTGGTGTAGTTGATATCGCCTACGCCATTGCTGCGCAGGTAATTGATGGCGGTGTTATTGAGCACCAGATTGGAGGACAGCGAGATACGGTCCTGAATGTCGATGCGATAGACGTCGGCAGTCACGGTCAAGCTATCCAGCGGCTGGAGTACCAGGCCCAGGCTGTAGTTGCGGGACTTTTCCGGCTTGAGGTCTTCGGCACCCAACAGTTGTGCAACGTTACTGCCGGCCGGAAACGTGCCCGCTTCCTGGATGGTGTTGCCAATCAGCTGCGACGACGTGAAAGTAAAGTTCTGCTGCGCCAGTGAAGGCGCGCGGAACCCTGTCGATACGCTGCCTCGCAAGGCCACCTGCGGAGTGAAATCGTAGCGCGCCGAAAGCGAGCCACTGACATTGGAACCGAAATCGCTGTAGTCCTCGTGGCGGACGGCAGCCGACACACCGAGCTTCTCGGTCAGATTGGTTTCCAGGTCCAGATACTGTGCGAAGTTGTGTCGCGAGTAACTGCCTGCATCCGCCGCGCGGAAACCGCCCAACCCGGAACTGCCGGTCTGGAAATACGACTCTGGCTGCCCTGCCTCGATCTGATAGCCCTGCCGCAGGTACTCCGCGCCAAACGCAACCGATACCGGATAAGGCAGCCACGCTGCATTGAATTCCCTGGACAGGTCGAGGCTCAGTTGCTTCTGATCATTGGTCAGCGTGCCGTTGTAAAACGAGCGCGGCGTGTTCAGCCCCAATGAGGTGTTAATGGTTTTGGTGCGCAGCTCATAAGAGTTTTTGCCATAGTTGGCGGACACGTCGTAGTGCCAGTCATACGCCAGTTCACCGCGCAGGCCAGCGACCAGCGAGGTGTCTTCGAGCGTGCCGTTGATCAGTGGCAGATAGCCGTTTGGATAAATCGCCGCAATGTTATTCGAAGCATTGCTCGGCCGATAGAAAGCGGCGGTTTCACCACGCCGTTTGCTGTAGCCCCCAAAGCTGTAGAACTCCGCCGCATCGCTGAAGCTGTATTCGGCGTTGTACTGCAGCTTGCCCTCGTGCGTCTGTGGCTCGCCCTGGCGAAACACCTGCTGACCGTAAGTGGTGGACCCGACACTGGACGCTCGCAAGTCGTCACCGGCACGGTTGGTGTAGTCATTGTTGGCACCCTCACCGGACAGGTTGAACGTGCCGTTGTCGCCCAGGGCAAAACCGGTATTGCCCGATACTTGGCGCTGAATGCCGTCGCCCTTCTTGTATTGGCCGTACTGGCTGGAAATCGACCCGCCATGGTCGGCGCTCTTGAGAATAATGTTGATCACCCCGGCGATGGCATCGGACCCATAACGTGCCGACGCACCGTCGCGCAGGACTTCGATATGGTCGATGGCCGACAGCGGAATGGCATTCAGGTCGGCAGGTGCCGAACCACGTCCGACCGCCCCGCCCAGATTGACGAAAGCAGAGGTGTGGCGGCGCTTGCCGTTGACCAGCACCAGCACCTGATCCGGCGACAGGCCACGCAGTTGCGCCGGACGTGTCAGCTCCGCACCGTCCACCAGGCTCGGCCGGGGGAAATTGATCGAAGGAATCAGACGAGCCAGCACGGCGCCCAACTCGCTGGAGCCGGAACTGCGCAGGCTGTCACCGGAGATCACATCGACAGGCGACAGCGAGGCGCTGGCGGTACGCTCCTGCGCACGGGTGCCGGTCACGATCACTGTACCCAGAGTGGACGCACCCTGATTAGCTTGTTCATCTGTCGCTTCGGCGGCAAAAGCGCTTGCACTGATACCCGCGACGCTCAGCAAATTGGCTGAAAAAATCGCCGTGGCCAATACGTTGCGTTTGAAATTCCCCATACCACTACCCCTTGAAAATCCCTGATCCAGAAACTTTGTTCTGGTTACAACGAGCGATCCGTGCGGCGGACGGTGGCGATCATTACGATGTCTGATTGATGTTCCGGTAGCCCGATGCGATATAGCTTAATGACATTGATTTAAATATTTAAATACCAATAACGAATAAGCATCTGCATTTGTGTCAGTACTGAAAAATACTTGTAATGCAGACAAAAAAAGGCCGCACCTGCCTGAGGATGCGGCCCAAAACCGTTGAAGCTGCAGGTGGTCTGAATCTGTTACTTGGCAGTGATCACCGACAATTTGGTAATCCCGGCACGTTCGATGGAGGCCATGGCGCGCGCGACTTCCCCGTAGTTGACGCCATTGTCCGCCTGCAATTGCACGCGTACGTCAGGTGCCTTGTCCCTGGCCGCCTTCAGGTTGCTTTCCAGCAAGTCCGGCTGGATTTCGTCTTTGTTGATGAACAGCTTGCCCTGCCCGTCGATGCTCACCACCAATGGGTCTTTCTGCTCCACCGGCGCGACCGATTCGGTCTTGGGCAGGTTGATCGGGATCGAGTTGGTCAACAGCGGCGCGGTGACGATGAACACCACCAGCAGCACCAGCATCACGTCTACCAGCGGCGTGACGTTGATCTCGCTCAGCACTTCATCGGTGTCTTGCGTGGAAAAAGCCATCTCAGGAGGCCTCCTTCACGTTCTGCCCGGCGTGGGCGCCCGCAGTGCCGGACTTCAATACCGGATGCAGCAGCACACGGAAGGCGCTCTTCTGCGCCAGGCTGTAGAAGTCGTGGGCAAAGTCATCCAGATCGGCAGCGGTCAGCTTCAGGCGTCGCAGAAAGTAGTTGTAAACCAGCACTGCGGGCACTGCGACGGCAATGCCGACACCGGTTGCCACCAGCGCCGCGCCGATCGGCCCGGCCACCGTTTCCAGGCTCGCGGAGCCGGCCGCACTGATGCCCTTGAGGGCTGACATGATGCCCCAGACCGTGCCGAACAGACCGATGAAAGGCGAAGTGCTGCCGACGCTGGCGAGGATGGCCAGACCGGTTTCCAGTGAACGGCGCTCGCGAACGATCTGCTGACGCAGTGCGCGCTCAAGGCGGTCCTGATGGTTGATGGACTGACTGAGGTCATTGGCCTGCGCGCCATCCGGCACCTGAATGGCGGCGTAACCGGCCAGGGCGACACGAGCGGCAGCGCCCGGTTGCTCCTGGGCCAGTTGCGCGGCCGAATCCAGACTCGATGCCGCCCAGAACCGCTTGTGGAACTTGCGATCCTGAGACTTCAGGCGCGAAAACTGCACGCCCTTAAGCAGAGCCAGGCCCCAGGTCGCGACGGAAAAAAGCACCAGCAGCCAGATGACCGCGTGTTCGATGGATTCAAAAGGCGAAGCAAGTAGATTCATGGCGCAGCTCTCTCTGAACAAAGTCTGAACAAGGCATGGAGTGTGTCGCGATGCGCCTTTGGTTCAGGTAGCTCGCCAGGTCAATCGAATAGCCGGGTTTGATCGTGAAACGTTTTGATCTTGAAGCCTCATTTGATCTTGAAATCAATGGGCACGCTGACCCAGCCATCCTGGGCTAAATCGCCCTGCTTGGCCGGAACGAAACTCCAGCGTTTCACCGCAGCAAGCGCGGCGTCATCAAGCTGCTCGCGGCCACTGCTCTTCTGTATTTGAATCTCGCCGGGCTTGCCGCTGGCCAATACATGCACGCGCAACAGCACAGTGCCTTCCCAGCCGCGACGCATGGCCAGCGAGGGGTATTCCGGGGCCGGGTTGCGCAGGTAGCCCGCGCTGGCCGAGGCCGGGGTTACCGGCTTTGGTGCCGGCGGAGCGGGTGGCGCAGGCGCGGCGACAGGAGCTGTCGGTACGGGAGGTGTGGGTGCCTGTTCAACCGGTTTGGCCACGGGTTTCACGACCGGCTTGACCACCGGTTTGGGCGGCTGTGGCTTGGGCTTTGGAATCGATTTGGGCGGCGGCGGTTTGACGGCCAGTTCGTCCTCGACAGCAGGTGGCGGCTCGACCACCGGTTGCACGACAGGCTCGGGCGGTGGCGGCGGTGTTTCCACAACCGGTGGCGCAGGCTGGGAAAACTCGATGGTCATCGGCGGGATTTCAGGTGGCACAACCGGCAACGCCGGCGTCGGGTTCTGGCTCAGCCAGTAAATGATCGCGCCATGGAACACCAGCGCCAGAGCACCGAGCAAAATGGCTTCGCGTCGTCCGAGAATCGGCTTTGGGGTGCTTTGCAACCGCGATAACGCCAGCGGCGCACGGAAAGGACGCCCAAGATCGACCAGGTCGCCACTCGGCGTCTGGCGCCAAGGCACGTCATGTGCACTGGCTGCGGTCTGGACATTGCCCATTGATACACTCCTGCATTTTCATGATAAAAATCCAGGTTCTGTTGGTATCAGTCACCTTCCTCAGGCCGATGTGGCAAGGCAATCATCGCCGAAAAAAGCTTGTTCCTGAAAAGAATATTTGGTTCGCCGGTTAGATCCTAAATGCATATAGGAGGCGGACGTTCCGCGTTCGCTTTTGAACGTGCAGTGAGGCGCAGAGTTGTGACGCGGAGCGTCACGAAAGGCATTCCCACGCGGGAGCGTGAGGAACGATAGGCGTCATGTAGATCACTCTCTTGCCGATGCATCGAGCACCCTGTTTGCTGGGGGGCTGTGCCGGCCTCTTCGCGAGCAAGCTCGCTCCCACAAGACCGGTTTATAACGATGAGTGCCCCGCGTCCGATGCTGCAAGCCTCAATGGCCGCTGTGATCGCCGTGGCTGCTGTGCTCGTCGCTGGTCAGTGACTTGGCGACTGCGGTGACCTGGATCGATTGCTTCGCGCCCTTGGCGTCTTCTACGGTCAGGGTCAGAGGCACCTGATCGCCTTCTTTGACCTGGGCAGCCAGGCCCATGAACATCACGTGGTAGCCGTCGGAATCGAGCATCACCGGTTTGCCGGCCGGCAGGTCGACCGAGTTGACGCGCTGCATGCTCATCACATCGCCTTTCATGCTCATCTCATGGATCTGCACGGTTTTCGCAACGGGTGAAGCGACGTCGACCAGCTTGCTGTCGGTGTCCGCAGTGATGCGCATGAACGCGCCAGTGGCCGACTGGCCCGGCACGGTGGCACGCACCCAGGCGTCATCGACGTGTGTTTCGGCCAGGACCTGAGCGCTCAGGCCCAACAGCGAAAGGGTCAGCAACAGCGGTTTTGCGACGTTACGAATCAGAACGGTCATCAGCATACTTCCATCAAAGTGAGCAGATCTTCGGTGCATTGTTGGGCGGACAGCCTGTGCGACAACCCCAGGCGCAATACACCGCGGGTGTCGTAGACGTAACTGGTCGCGGTGTGCGAGATCGTGTAGGTGTCACCCAGTGGGACCTTCTCGAAGAATACGCCGAACTCCTTCGCCGTTGCCGCCGTTTCTTCAAGCGTGCCGGACAGTGCGACAAAGGTCGGATCGAAAGCCTTCACATAGGCGTCGATCACTTCGGGCGTGTCGCGCTCCGGGTCCAGGGTAATGAACACCACCTGCAGCGTCTTGCCCTCCTCGCCCATCAGCTTCCTGATTTGCGCAGCCCGCGCCAGCGCCGTGGGGCAGATGGCCGGGCACTGGGTGAAACCGAAGAAGATCATCGGCATCAGCCCGCGAAAGCTGGACAGGGTCTTGACGTTGCCTTGCGAGTCCTTGAGCCGGAAGTTGCGGCCGACAATCTCGTTGCTCATGTCCTTGCCGTGCTTGAACGGCAACGCATTGGAGCTGCCGCAGCCGGTCAACAGGCCAAGGCTCAGCAATGAGAGGCCAGTGACCACCTCGCGGCGTGTCAGATGTTGCGTCATGTCTTGCGTCCCCTGAGGATAAGGCGCGTGGGTTCAGACAAATTCAAAGGCGGCGAATTTACCACTCAAGGGCAATGGGGAATACCGCCAATCCTGTATCAAGGCATGAGCAGACGCGCAAACGTCGCGCTCATGGGCTGCCATACGTCGTGCGACAAAACAGCGCAGGCCTGCTTATCGTGCCGCCGCGCCCTGCAGGAAAAACTGGGTCACCAGCGCGCCCATGCCGACGCGTGCCACACGGCCGCGGCGTTCGGCGTCGACCATCCCGGAGAGCAGCGCTGCGAACATTTCGGTAAGGACGGCGGCACCGACGTCGATCCGGAACAGGCCTTCACGCTGACCACGCAGGAAAAATGCATCCAGGGCATCGGAGTAAGGCAACCAGCGGCGCCCCCCGCTGCTTTCATCGAGCGAATCCGGGCGCCACTGAAATACCAGAAAGACCAGCATTTCGCGGTGCATCAGGTGGTTGTCGACCAGCCGTTGAAGCGCTTCCAGCGGCGGAGCACTCTGCAGATCCGCATCGGCGACCATCTGGTTCATCAGGTCAGAGGCGTGATTAAGCAGCAATTCCACGAGGTTGGCGCGGGTACCGCAGAAGCGGTTGAGCGTCGCCTTGCTGACGCCAGCTGCCTGAGCAATATCCTTGAGCGTACCGCTGGAATGGTCAACCAGCGCAACGGCCAGGGCCTTCAGAAATTTGTCGTCAGCAGGTAATTCCATTGGGGTACGTCTTCAACTCGTATAAGTGGCGGGCGGCGCATTGTGCAGAAACCTTGATGCGTTCTCAAAGCCTATACACAATTAGTCACTAAAGTCTCAAGTGAGTCAATATTGACTCACTTTCGTACAAAGTAGATCATTCGCGGCTTTAGCATCTGATGGCTGCGGCCGGGTGAATGATGAGTAGTTTCAGCGATTGGCGTGTCATGCCTGCAGTAGCCCTGCTGGCAGCGTTGGGTCTGGCCGGGTGCGAGCAGAAACAGCAGCAGGATCACGCTGCATCGAAAGCGCCCAAAGAGGTGGAAGCCATTACCGTCAACGCCGAATCGTTCACGGTCGTTGACGAATTGCCCGGCCGTATCGAACCGGTGCGTGTGGCGCAGGTTCGCGCCCGGGTGGCCGGCATCGTGCTGAGCCGCAACTTCGAGGAAGGTGCCGATGTGAAAGCCGGCGCAGTGCTGTTCCAGATCGATCCGGCGCCTTTCAAGGCCGCGCTGTCCAAGGCGCAGGGAGATCTGGCCCGCACGCAAGCCACGCTGTTCGAGACTCAGGCCACGGTCAAACGTTACGAGTCGCTGGTCGAAATAGAAGCGGTCAGCCGCCAGACTTTCGATACCGCCCGCTCTGCACTGCAAAACGCAATCGCCGCTAAAAAATCGGCTCAGGCGGATGTCGAGACAGCCAGGCTGAACCTGGGCTATGCCACCGTCAAAGCGCCGATTTCAGGCCGCATCGGCCGCGCCATGGTCACCGAGGGCGCGCTGGTCGGTCAGGGCGAAACCACGCTGCTGGCAACCATTCAACAACTCGACCCGGTCTACGCCGACTTTACCCAGCCGGCTGCCGACGCCTTGCAGATGCGCGCCGCGATACAGGAAGGCCGCTTGCCCAAGGGCGGCGAAGACGCGTTGTCGCTGAGTGTCGACGGCACCGATTACACGAGCACCGGCACCCTGCTGTTTACCGATGTCGCGGTAGACCGGACCACCGGGCAGGTGTCGTTGCGTGCCCGCTTTGCCAATCCCAAGGGCGTGCTGCTGCCCGGCATGTACGTACGGGTGCGCACACCGCAGCGCGTCGACAGCAACGCCATTCTTGTTCCGCAGCGCGCCGTTCAGCGCTCCGGCGACGGTGCAGCCCGCGTGCTGGTGATTGCCCAGGACGGCACGGTCGAAGCGCGTCCGGTCAAAACCGGGGCGATGCAGGATTCGCGCTGGCAGATCACCGAAGGCCTGAAGGCAGGCGAACAGGTCATTGTCGGCAACATGACCGGGCTCAGCGCCGGTGACAAGGTCGCCCGCAAATTGCCATCCGCCCAACCGCAGGCCAAGGCGCAATAAAGCCGCCTTCAGCGCGACCGAGGATCACTGTCCATGTCTCTCTTCTTTATCAAGCGCCCCAACTTCGCCTGGGTACTTGCCCTGTTCATCCTGCTCGCCGGGCTGATGGCTCTGCCGTCCCTGCCTGTGGCGCAGTACCCGGACGTGGCGCCACCGCAGATCACCATCACCGCCACCTACCCCGGCGCATCCGCGAAGGTGCTGGTCGATTCGGTGACCAGCGTTATCGAGGACGAGCTCAACGGTGCCAAGGGCATGCTGTATTATGAGTCGACCAGCAACTCGACCGGCAGCGCGGAAATCAACGTGACGTTCGTGCCGGGCACCAACCCGGACCTGGCTCAGGTCGAGGTGCAGAACCGTATCAAGAAAGCCGAAGCACGCTTGCCTCAGACTGTCCTCAGCCAGGGCCTGCAGGTCGAACAGGCCAGCTCCGGTTTTCTGTTGATCTACACCCTTAACTACAAGGACGGCGCGGCCAACAAGGATACCGTCGCGCTGGCCGACTACGCGGCACGCAACGTCAATAACGAAATAAGCCGGGTGAACGGTGTCGGCAGACTGCAATTCTTCGCTGCCGAAGCCGCGATGCGGGTATGGATCGATCCGCAGAAGCTGGTGGGTTTCGGCTTGTCCATCGACGACGTGAATGCCGCCATCCGGGCGCAGAACGTGCAGGTGCCGGCAGGCAGCTTCGGCAGCAGCCCGGCCTCGTCACTGCAGGAGTTGACCGCCACCCTGGCGGTCAAGGGTACGCTGGACAACCCGGAAGAGTTTGGGCGCATCGTTCTGCGTGCCAACGAGGACGGCTCTGCGGTGCATTTGTCCGATGTGGCGCGCGTGGCAGTCGGCAGCCAGGATTACAGCTTCGAATCACGCCTGAACGGGCAACGGGCCGTCGCCGGTGCCGTTCAGCTGTCGCCGGGTGCCAACGCGATCCAGACGGCCAGAGCCGTCGAGCAGCGGCTCACCGAGCTGTCGGTCAATTTCCCGGAAGGCGTGGGGTTTTCGATACCGTACGACACCTCGCGCTTCGTCGACGTGGCCATCGACAAGGTCATCTACACCCTCATCGAAGCCATGGTGCTGGTGTTTCTGGTGATGTTCCTGTTTCTGCAGAACATCCGTTACACGCTGATCCCGACCATCGTGGTCCCGGTGTGTCTGGCAGGGACACTGGCGATCATGTACCTGATGGGCTTCTCGGTGAACATGATGACCATGTTCGGCATGGTGCTGGCCATCGGTATTCTGGTCGACGACGCCATTGTGGTGGTGGAAAACGTCGAGCGGATCATGGCTGAAGAAGGCCTCTCTCCCTCCGCCGCCACGGTCAAGGCGATGCAGCAGGTCTCCGGGGCGATTTTCGGCATCACGCTGGTCCTGGCCGCTGTGTTTCTGCCACTGGCGTTCATGGGCGGCTCGGTCGGGGTCATCTACCAGCAGTTCTCGCTGTCGCTGGCCGTGTCGATTCTGTTTTCGGGCTTTTTGGCCCTGACGTTCACCCCGGCGCTGTGTGCCACGCTGCTCAAGCCGATCCCGGCCGGGCACCATGAAAAGCGCGGTTTCTTCGGTGGTTTCAATCGCCTGTTCGGCACGTTCACCGATCGTTACGAGCGCGTCAGCTCGAGCATGATCAAGCGCGCTGGCCGCTACATGCTGCTGTACCTCGGTATCGTCGGTCTGCTGGGCTTTTTCTACCTGCGCCTGCCGGAGTCCTTTGTGCCCGTGGAAGACCAAGGCTATCTGATCATCGACGTGCAACTGCCTCCCGGTGCCACCCGTTCACGTACCGACCTCACCGCGCAATTGCTTGAGAACTACATGCTGTCCCGCGAAGCCACTGGCGCGGTGACCATGCTGCTGGGGTTCAGCTTCTCGGGCATGGGTGAAAACGCGGGTCTTGCGTTCCCGACCCTGAAGGACTGGTCGGAGCGCGGCAAGGGCCAGTCGGCGGCTGAAGAAGCGGCGGCATTCAACCAGCATTTTGCCGGGCTCGGCGACGGTACGGTGATGGCGGTGACGCCACCACCCATCGACGGCCTGGGCACCTCGGGCGGCTTCTCGCTGCGTCTGCAGGACCGCGCAGGCCTGGGCCGTGAAGCCTTGCTGGCGGCGCGCGACAAGCTGCTCGGCGAGGCCAACGGCAACCCGAAGATTCTCTACGCGATGATGGAAGGTCTGGCCGAAGCGCCGCAATTGCGCCTGAACATCGACCGCGAAAAAGCCCGGGCGCTTGGGGTGAGTTTCGAGTCGATCAGCAACGCCCTGTCCACCGCCTTCGGCTCCTCGGTGATCAGCGACTTCGCCAATGCCGGACGTCAACAGCGCGTGGTCGTGCAGGCCGAGCAGAGTTCGCGAATGACCCCGGAAAGCGTGCTCAAACTCTACGTGCCCAACAGCAGCGGCACACTGGTGCCGTTGGGTGCCTTCGTTTCGACACACTGGGAACAAGGCCCGGTGCAGATCGCCCGCTACAACGGCTACCCCGCGTTCAGGATTTCCGGCGACGCAGCGCCGGGGGTCAGTACCGGCGAGGCCATGGCGGAAATCGAACGGATCGTTTCCGGGCTGCCGCAAGGCATCGGTTACGAATGGACCGGCCTCTCCTATCAGGAAAGAGTCGCCAGCGGCCAGGCGGTCGGACTGTTCGGCCTGGCGCTGCTGGTGGTGTTCCTGCTGCTGGTCGCGCTGTATGAGAGCTGGGCGATCCCGCTGGTGGTGATGCTGATCGTACCCGTCGGTGCGTTGGGTTCCGTGCTGGCGGTGACAGCCGTGGGTATGCCCAACGATGTGTATTTCAAAGTCGGCCTGATCACCATCATCGGGCTGGCGGCGAAAAATGCGATTCTAATCGTCGAGTTCGCCAAGGAGCTGTGGGATCAAGGCCATTCACTGCGCGACGCGGCACTTCAGGCTGCGCGGCTGCGCTTTCGACCGATTGTCATGACCTCGCTGGCCTTCATCCTTGGCGTGGTGCCGCTGACCCTGGCCACCGGCGCAGGCGCTGCGAGCCAGCGCGCCATCGGTACCGGTGTTATCGGCGGCATGCTCAGCGCAACGTTGCTGGGCGTGGTTCTGGTGCCGGTATTCTTCGTCTGGTTGCTGTCCGTGCTGCGCCGCAAACCGCATGCGCAACCCATTGCCGACGATCAGCAGCTGCCTGAGAAGCGATAGGCAAAAGGCGGCCGGCGGGTGTCAATCCCGCTGGCCCGACCTTGGCTCCGTGTCGGCTTGCTCGTCCGCAGAGGCCTTGACGCGGGTCCAGGCCGGTAATGTGCCGGTCGTGATTTCCGAAGCCACATTCACCCGATTGCGACCTTGCGACTTGGCGGCGTACAACGCGCGGTCGGCAAGCTCGATCAGGCTACGCTCATCGAGTTGCCGATCCGTGCCGACGAATGTCGCGACACCGAGGCTGATCGTCACGATGCCAAACGGGCTGGCAGGATGTTCGATCTGCTCGTCACGGATCGCCCGCAGGATATTTTCGGCCACCTGGCGAGCGTTCGACTCGTCAGTACCAGGCAACACCACCGCGATCTCTTCACCGCCATAACGGGCGGCGACGTCACTGGGACGACGAATGAACTGCTCCACCACTCGGGCCAGCGCAATCAGGCATTCGTCACCGGCCAGGTGACCGTAATGATCGTTGTAGCGTTTGAAATGATCGGCATCGATCAGAATCAACGACAGCAGGCTGCGCTCGCGTCTGGCGCGCTTGAATTCGACTTCCAGAAACTGATCGAAACGTCTGCGATTGGCCAGCCCGGTGAGTTTGTCTTCAGAGGCGATCAACTCCAGATGCTGGTTCAGCCGGATCAGGGCTGCCTGGGAATCAAGCAACTGGTCTTCTGCACGTATGCGGCTGTGAATATGCCCGATCAGACGAACGCCGAGCCCGATCACCAGGCCGAGCAGCACCAGCATGACCAGAATGGACTGCTTGGTCTGGCCCAGCCAGTCGAGCATGGCTTCTTTCTGACCCAGCGCAACCACGGTGACGATCGGGTAGACATCACTGCGTTTGAACGCATAAAAACGCGGGACACCGTCAATCCTGGAAACGAACTGAGCGGTGCCGGACACTTGGCCGCGTTCCGAGGTGAAAATGGGCGTCGATGACAGGTCGCGACCGATTTCCTGTTCCAGATGGGGATAGCGCACCCGCAATTGTCCGGCCGTCGACGTCAGACTAATAATGCCGGTTCGACCAACCTTGATATCCGAATAGAACTTCAACAGATGATCGACGCCGATGGTCACAACCATCAGCCCGGCAAAACTCGCATCGGGATTATTGATGCGTCTGCTGACCGATATGACCCATTCGCCGGAGGCGCGGCTGCGAATCGTCGGGCCGATGTAAGGGGCTTTGTCAGGCACCTGCAGGTGGTGCTGAAAGAACTGGCGCTGCCCGCTGTTGATGCCTATGACTTTGGGATTGCTTGAGAAGATGCAAATCCCGTCAGCGTTGTACAGCGACACGGTATCGATCTGCGGCAGCGCGCCCATTTCACGCGCGATCACCCACCTCAGACGCTCGATCTGTTCGGGTCCGGCGCCGTCCTTTTCGACACGCTCCGTCAGGCCGATCAGCATCAGCTCGCTTTGCTTGAAAATGCCATCCGTGTAGGTACTCAGCGCTCCAGCCAGATTGATCGTGCTGGTCTGGATGTTTTCCAGGGTGTTGCGGCGTGCGGTCCATGCTTGCCAGGCCATCAACATCACCACGCAGGCGCACACTACGAAGATCAGCCATGACGCAAGCCGAAGGTCGCGTTTCAAAACTTGCCTCCACAACAGGTGAGAACCAGTGCATCTGGTTTTTCTGAAAACCGGACCTGATTGCTCAGGGGCCATCGACAATCCTTTCGCTATCAACTGCCATTGTCGGCAAGTGCTCGGCCATACCTGGAAGGCCTGGCATCGATAAAAGCATGCCAGTGAGTGGCATCATAATGCCACGTACAGCGGTATATGGGTTGATCGGGGTTGAACATACGGACGCAGGCGCACACTGGATCACAGTGGCGCCTGATTTTATGGCGGGCTGTAAGCGCGACCGGCTTACAGGGGCAAGGCGGGTTGTCGGCAGTGGCCTGGGGTCAAGCCGTCTCGGCGACAGGCTTGCGTTGTGCAGCGGCTTCCAGCTCGCGTACCAGAGGCAACACGTGCTGACCGAAATAGGCGACTTCTTCCTGGAAATGCAGGAACGCGGAAAGGACCAGATCTACGCCAACGGACTTGAGTTCGACGATGCGCTCGGCAATCTGCCGGGGTGTGCCGATCAGGTTGGTCTTGAAACCATCGTTGTACTGCACCAGATCCTGAAAGGTGGATTTGGCCCAGTTGCCCTCGCCTTCCGGACTCGACTGGCCAGCCTGTTTCGCGGCGTCACCAAAGGCGTTGACGGCTTCCGGGTCAGCCTTGTCGACGATTTCGGCCAGCACGGCGCGTGCCTCTTCTTCGGTATCTCTGGCAATGATGAAGGCATTGACGCCGATCTTCACCGAATGCCCGTTCGCGGCTGCCTTGGCACGAATGTCATCGACCTGGGCCTTGATGCCTTCCACGGTATTGCCGTTGGTGAAATACCAGTCAGACACCCGCGCCGCCATGTCACGCGCGGCCCGCGAGCTGCCACCCTGAAAGATCTCCGGGTGAGGACGCTGGATCGGCTTGGGCTTGAGGGTGTAATCGTGAAAGCGATAGAAATCACCCTTGAAGGTGAAATTGTCGGTGGTCCAGATTCCCTTGAGCGCGCGAATGAACTCCTCGGAGCGCCGATAACGTTCGTCATGCTCCAGCCAGGGCTCACCGATGGCCTGAAACTCGCCCTTGAACCAGCCGCTGACGATATTGACTGCCACGCGCCCGGCAGTGAGCTGGTCAATGGTCGCCAGTTGCTTGGCGGCTACCGACGGGGTCCATGGACCGGGCAATATCGCGGCGATGACCTTGAGCTTTTCGGTCGCAGCCAACAGCGCGTGGCTGAAAGCTACGGATTCATGCTGGAACTCGGCGCCATAGCCGGCGGTAAAGCGGATTTGCGTCAGCGCGTAGTCGAAGCCGGACTGCTCGGCGATCTGCGCCAATTTGCGGTTGTAGTCGATGGTCCAGCTGGTGCGCTGTTCGATCTTGCTGACGACCAGCCCACCGCTGACGTTCGGAACCCAGTACGCAAATTTTATGGACGATTGGCTCATGTCGGTACTCCTCTGGCTGCAAGCTTCCCGAGCGCATTAAACACAAGGGCCTGCAGATCCATAGAGCAGCAACCGTGCCATCCAATAAAACACAGACAGATCAAGGCGTTGCGACGGCTGATGTGCAGCGTCAACTGTCCGTGCCACGCCAGGGTGTGGAACCACTGTTGCCGAAGCAACAGTTTCAAGGGATTTTTGGCCTGGCGCAGGATGTGATTCGTTAAAAACAAGCCGACGAGAGGCAGCTCGCCCTGCTATCCAGAATCGCGTTGCAGTAGTAAATTTTGGATCCAACGAACCCGCATTCATCCGCAGGAGCACCGATGAAATTGCATGCCTGTTTTCTGGCTTTGATGATCCCTGCCCTGTCGGCGCATGCCGAAGGCAAAACCCTATCCATCCCCCATGATCCGTCCGGTCATCACGCACTGGTAGAAAAAAGCGGAAGCGCAAAGGAACGCGTGGTGATCACCCGGCGTGAAGGCATGCTTGGGGTGATCTACTCCAAGCGGGTCTATAACTGCGCCAACCATACGGTGAACCTGGTCGGCACCGGCTCCACACTGGAAATCATGGAGCAGGCAAAGGCCGTGAGTGGCATGGGTCCGGTGATTCGCGACTCCACGGCTGACTATATCGAATCCGAAGCCTGCAGTTGATCCCGAGCTGATCGAGCCTGCCCCGGCTGAATCCGCAACACCCGAAAGCGCCTCCCATGAGGCGCTTTTTTTCGTTTCTGCCGTTGCGTTTTGCAGCGCGGAGCAGCGCCGCAAAAAACACTTGCACCGAAAGTATTACGGTATACCATCAGACAACAATAACTCATCACGCCGGTGCAGGCGCCAGATTTAAGCGAGGTAAGTGTCATGAAGTTTTCGTTGTTCGTGCACATGGAACGCTGGGATGACAGTGTCAGTCATCGCCAGCTTTTCGAGGACCTGACCGAGCTGACGCTGATGGCCGAGCAAGGTGGCTTCAGCACAGTCTGGATAGGCGAACACCACGCGATGGAATACACCATCTCGCCAAGCCCGATGCCGCTGCTGGCGTATCTGGCGGCCAAAACCACACGCATTCATCTGGGCGCGGGCACCATCATTGCGCCGTTCTGGCATCCATTGCGGGTCGCGGGTGAATGCGCGCTGCTGGATGTGATCAGCAACGGGCGCATGGAAGTCGGCCTGGCACGCGGCGCCTATCAGGTGGAGTTCGACCGCATGGCCGGTGGCATGCCAGCCTCCGAAGGCGGCAAGGCGTTGCGTGAAATGGTCCCGGTGGTGCGTGCGCTGTGGCAGGGTGACTACGCTCACGATGGCGACATCTGGAAATTCCCGACCTCGACTTCCGTGCCCAAGCCGATCAACACGCCGCCGATGTGGATCGCTGCACGCGACCCCGACTCGCACAATTTCGCCGTGCAGAACGGCTGTAACGTGATGGTTACCCCGTTGATGAAGGGTGACGAAGAAGTTGTCGACCTGAAGAACAAGTTCGACGCCGCGCTGGCCAACAACCCTGACGTGCCCCGCCCGCAATTGATGGTGCTGCGCCATACGCATGTGCATGCCGCAGATGATCCTGAAGGCTGGAAGGTGGGTGCCACCGCCATCGCGAAGTTCTACCGTACCTTTGACGCGTGGTTCGGCAATAAACAGACGCCGGTCAACGGTTTTCTGGCCCCCAGCCCGGAAGAGAAATTCAAGGAACGTCCGGAGTTCGAGCTGGAGAACATCCGCAAAAACACTATGATCGGTACCCCTGAGGAGATCATTCCGCGCATTCGTCACTATCAGGAGTTGGGTGTCGACGAGTTCAGCTTCTGGTGCGACAACAGCCTGCCGCATGCCGAGAAGAAAAAGTCGCTTGAGCTGTTCATCAAGCACGTGGTGCCGGTGTTTCGTTGAGTGTTGAGATTGCCTGAGAGGCCCAGGAAAATGCTGCTCAGACCATAATATTGATCCTCCCCATGCTCTGCGCTCATCGTTATACACAAATCTAACTGCTTATTTATCGTGCCAATGCTCCGCGTTGGCATGCAGTTCGTGACGCTCTGCGTCACACAGCGGTCTTTCTTTGTCAGGTGGATTGGTGGTCGACTCAGGTCACCTTTTCGCCCCTCGGCGACCTGCTTTGATGGGCCAAAGCAGGCAAAACATGCAGCTCCGTTTCCGGCCCGACGTCGTCGGGTTCCCTCGCCCTGACACTGATCCGGCAGCCCTCTCAATGGTTGTAGGCCCGCTCGTTATGCTCAGCCAGGTCCAGGCCCATTTCCTCCACTGACTCATGCGCGCGCAGGCCGATCAGGGCCTGCACGGCCTTGAGGATGATCCAGCTGACCGCGAAGCAGTAGACCGTGGTGAACAGTACGCCTTTGATCTGGGCAATCACTTGGGCGCCCATGCTGACATCGGGTACCAGACCGCCCAGTGCGGGCACGCAGAACACGCCGGTCAGTACAGCACCGATCATGCCGCCGATGCCGTGCAGGCCGAAGACGTCGAGGCTGTCGTCATAGCCCAGGCGTTTTTTCAGTACGGTTACGCTCAGGTAGCAGAACACTCCGCACAGCACGCCGATGGCCAGTGCTCCGCCGACTCCGACATAGGCACACGCCGGGGTGATGCCGACCAGACCCGCCAATGCGCCGCTTGCCAGACCCAGGGCGCTGGGCTTGCCAACCTTGAACCACTCGGTGAACATCCAGCCGAGTATCCCGGCGCACGCCCCCACTTGCGTGTTGAGCATGACGATGCCGGACGTGCCGTTCAGGCCGCCACCGGAACCGATGTTGAATCCGAACCAGCCGACCCAGAGCATGGCTGCGCCAGCCATGGTCAGGCTCAGGTTGTGCGCCGGCATCGGGGTGTTCTGATAACCCTTGCGCTTGCCCAGTACCAGGCATGCCGCCAGTGCAGCGACACCGGCATTGATGTGCACTGCGGTGCCGCCGGCGAAGTCCAGCACGCCCCAGTTGTGCATCAAGGCGCCGGCGCCACCCCAGACCATATGCGCGACAGGCGCATACACCAGGGTGAACCACAGCGCCATGAACAGCAGCGCCGCAGAAAACTTCATGCGTTCGGCGAAGGCCCCGGCAATCAGCGCCGGAGTGATGATGGCGAAGGTCATCTGGAAGGTTACGAATACCCCTTCAGGGATATCGCCGACCAGACTGTCGGGGGTCATGCCGGCCAGAAACGCACGACTCAGACCGCCCACGAAGCTGTTGAAACTCACTTGCCCTTCGACCATGTTGCTGGTGTCCACCACCATGCTGTAGCCATAGATGACCCACAGCACGCCAACGACTCCGGCAATGCCGAAACACTGGGTAAACAGCGACAGCATGTTCTTGGCTCGTACCAGGCCGCCGTAGAACAGCGCCAGCCCCGGAAGGCACATGAACAGCACCAGAACGGCTGCGGTGACCATCCAGGCCGTGCTGCCGGTGTTCAGGACGGGGGCGTCAGTTGCCTGCGCAATCGGGGCAAAGGCGCCGAGCGCGAGTAAAGCGGTAAGGGATTTGCCGTGTAGACGATTGACCATGTTCAAAGCTCCCGCAAATGAATGGAAAGTGTCTGGCAGCAAGGAAGGTCATTGAGACAGGCGAGGCTCTTCGGCCTCTTGGGGGTCAAGTTCTCGTTGCGCGAATGGCGTTATATATAAGTCCGATGAGCCCGAAAGCGGGGCTTAAACCACTAAGGTTCTCGTTCCCACGCTCCGCGTGGTAATGCATTTCGTGACGCTCCGCGTCACACAGTTCTGCGACTCGGTGAGATTCAGACTCGACTTGAGTCACCTTTTCGCCCCTCGG
>NZ_AWQP01000011.1:0-52752 GCF_000972175.1 Pseudomonas syringae pv. coryli str. NCPPB 4273
AGGCCGCACACACGGGCATAGCCAGCTTCACTGTCGTTGGCATGCGCGGTGGTCACTGTGCCCTTGGTGCCGGTGTTTAGAATCTCGATGAAATGCCACACCTCGTCACCCGTCAGCTCGGCCAGAAACAGGTGGTCGGGCTTCATCCGTAGCGCGCTGGCCACCAAGGCTTTGGGCGTCACCACATGGCCATAGAGCAGATGCACATGGTTGGGATGGAAGGGCATGGGATCCTCCAGTATTTCCTGGATAGTGATCATGCGGCGGTTGACCGGAAACATGTCGATCAGCGACTTGCCGTAGGTGGTTTTACCCGAGCCAGGACCGCCAAAGATGATGATGTTTTGCCGATGGGCGATGGCGATTTCCATGAACCGGTGCCAGTGGCCAGCCGCATGGGCCTCCTGCATGTCGCGCTGCCAGTCTTTCAGGGTAAGTATCGGTGAAGCGATGGCCCTGGCCCGGTCATAGCGGCCACTGTTGACGTAATCCATGTGGGTGAAGCGATCCAAAGAGGGTTTTCGAAACGTGGTCGACAGAGTTCCCTTTTCGCATGCCGGGGCCATGACAATCTGGCCCCGCTCCCCGCCAGGCAGCTCCACCGTGTGAATCGGTGAATGAGGGGCCAGCACGCGGTAGTTCAGCGCGCAGAGCGCATTGGCCAGCCGCCAGCACAGGTTGTAAGTGAGCCAAGGCGCTTCCTCGTATTGCCAGCCGTTTGGACCGTCCACCCACAGCTCGTAAGGCCGGTTGATGGCCACGTCCTTGGTGCCCTGACGATTCAGGCGCTCAGTGACGCCTGCCTGGTCGAGGAAGTCCAGGACCAGGGTATCTTCGGTGAGTCCTTGTTCTTGCGTCATGAATACTCCTTAGCGGTTCTCGAAAACCGATGAAAAGTCGATGTCGCGGGCCACGATGACGGTGATGACCGTGCCTGGAAGCAGTTTCCCGGTGTCCGGAATGTTGATGGTGCTGTCCAGCGCCTTGTTGGCCATGCTCTCCACGTTCTGCTCGCTGTTGTTCACCGTGTAACCTCCAGACCCCGAGCTTTTCTGCGTCGTGTTGGACGCGGCCTGAAGCGCGTCCTGGATGAACGACAACATCACCGCACCGCCAAAGCGCTGCATGTAGTGACGATCAATCCAGGCTTCGGTCCCGCTGGCTCCCATGGGGCCTGCACCCAAGCTGTCAATCTTGGCCCGCACACCCGATTGGGTTTCGATTTCGGTCCAGGTGGTGAACACGCTGGTTTCGCCTGGCCCAACCTCAACCGTCTGTTCACCGGTGAGCTTGTCACCTGCAGCCGCAATCACCGTGGAGCCATCAGCGGAATACAGCGGATCGGTTAGGCGACAATCCACCATCCCTGGGTGAGTGCTGATGATTTCGGTGTATAGCGCGCAGCGCGTGTAGGTGTTGTGGCTGACCAGGTACTTGCGGTTCGGTGCCAGGTACGCCCTGGCCGGGGTAAAGGTGGTGCCGCCTAGGTTGCTCAGGCTGCTGCGTTTTCTACTGGACGATTCACCGCCCAGGTCGCCGCTCGATCCGCCAGGAATACCGTCCAGTAGTGAAGGCATCCCGGAGGGCTGATTGGTGGACGGCTGTTGCGGCTGTGTATCCGCAGCGCCGGTGCCCATCGCATCTTCCGAGGTGACGAACAGCTCTACGCCTAGCTTGCGCTGCCGGGGAGTCAGCACCACGGGTTGGGGCTGGCCGGTCGCGCCAGGCGGTGGCGGCGCACTCGCGGCGAGGCCTTGACCGGTCTTCCCACGATTGGCGTCTTCTTTATCCTTTTGCTCTTTCGCCAATCGCTCTCTTTCCTCCCGCGCTTTGTTTTCCTCGGCTGCTTTGTCGGCGGCCAGCTTGGCCTCCCGAGCCTTTTTCATGCTGTCGTCGCTGCCCAGATTCACGTCCAGGGTCGCGTCCTTCTTGACCTTGGTTTCATCGACCTCGGAGCCGGTGGTTTTCATCTGGGAAATGGTGAAGTACCAGAGTCCGGCAATCCCCAGCAGACCTAAAAACACTAGCCCGACCAGGCCCAAATAAAGCGTCTTCTTATTTTGGGTATCTCCTGTGCGTTTGGCCCGTATATCAAAGGCCCCACGGGCCTGGGTGCTGGCTTGCTCGGATGCCGGGGCATGTTCCGAGATCGCTGCTGGCTCGGGCGGCCCTATGCTGTCCGACCCTGGTGTGCTCTCCGGAGTTTGGTCATTGTCATTGTTCTGCATGCTTGAGCTCCCGAATCTCGCCGGTGGTGGTCCCGTTGAAGTTGTACCCCGTGTTCACCTGGGCAGTAGGCCGGGCCTCTACAAGCAGGCCGTTAAGGCGAAAACGAAACAATCGGCTGACCCCATGCACCACGACCACGTTCTGTTCATTGTGCATGTCGGCCACCGTTTCGGTGCCGTCTGGTAGAACCTGGTACAGCGTCGGACGAGGGCCATTGCCGGTAAAGCGGAAGCAGGTCAGCATGCCGTTGTCCCAGCCCTCATACGGCCCTATGGACTTGCTCTCTGCGTTCGAGCGCTTTTGATAGGGGCCGTTTTGCACCGGGCCGTCGCAGGGATTGCCGAGGTCACGGCGTACATCGCCGGTCTTTTTCGGCGGCGCGGGGTAGGTGAAGCGCAGCGCGTAAGTCATGTCCGCAGCCCGGTTCACCAGTTTCAGTTCCAACAGGTAAGTGTGCCGATTGGTGTTGATCACCAGGTTGGTATTGGGCTCCTGGTCGGTGATGGGTTTGATGGCCACCAAGTTACCGGCCTTATTCGGACCGATGGACCAGGCTTTTGGATCGCCTGACACCATCAAGCCCGAGGCCTCATTGATCGTCTCGTTGGCCGGAAGCTGAACCAGCGAGGTACGACCCACCGAGGCCTGGATGCGGTACACGTTGTCCGGGCTGTAAACAGCGGTCTGCACGCGCCGGTCCAGTGCCGAGCCGGTACCCATGCTCTCGGCAGAGGCGGGCAGACCGGACGTAAGAAGCAACAAGGCGGTGAGGCCTGAAGCGGCTTTATTTACCATTGGACACCCCCACTTCCTGGGTCATTGTGTAGGCCTTGATCCCGAAGCCACGGGGGTTCAGCCACTGGTCACCGGCTTTTTTTGCGGGGTTTTTGTAGTCGTAGGTCACTGTGGCCACCCAGGTCACAGGGTGCAGCTGAGGATCGGGGACGCCATTGCGGTCCAGCACGGTTTTAGTGATCCGCACCTGGGCGGTGCCTTCCCGGTCTTTGCGTTCCAGGAAGTTGATATTGTTGATATCAGTGCGTATCTGCCGGTTGGTCCCCAGCACTTCCAGATAGCCTTTGGAGGACAATTGGAAGTTGCGGTACTCGGCAAAGGTCTCGTCATATGACATCAACTTGACCATGCCGTAATTGGCATCGTTACTCGAAAAGTTGTAGCTCTCGCGAAAGCGCGTATAGGTAGAAAGCCAGAACTCGTCATCGATCTGCTCCGGTGGCTTGCCTTTGTCATCGGCCCACACCACGTCCGTGTAGCCGGAGTTTCTGTCTACACGTACAAGGCCAAGTTCTACGGTCTTGAGCGGGGTCAGGCCCATCACGGCGGCGACTGACATGACGGCAATTGCCCCGAACACATAATTCAACCGCGTTGCTCGTTTGGTCTTGGCCTTTTCATCGGCAGCGATGTGTTCCTCGAAAAACCGCGCTGCATGGATAAATGCCTGTTCGGCCAGGCTGATTTCTTTTGCTGTAGCCGCATCGATGCTGGTACGGGCGGCCAGTTGCCGCTCCTGGTCGATCACGTCCTGTTTGGATTTTCGTAGCTTTCTCATAAGTCACCTAAACCTGGACAAACACGCGCTGCGCGGATCAGTTCGCGGAGCATTTAAAGTCGTTGGGCGGGGCCTCGGCAGGCTTTGCCGGGGAGGCGGTTACCGGGCGCTTTTGCTGGGTAGTCTTGAGCGGCGAATCCTGGGTAGCGGGGCTTGCCGCTGGCTGTACCCGGCCGGGCACGGGGCGCGGAGCAGTTATCACCGCTGCTGGCGCAGGTGCAGGCTTGTGGGTGAAGGGCATGTCTTCCCACTGCCCTTCCGGTTCGGAAAGTTTGGGTGCAGAGCCACACCCGGACAGCAAGGCAGCCGAAAGCAGCCCGCTCAAAGCAAGTTTGAAATTCATAGTGGAGTACCTGAGAGAAGCGAGGGTGTTGCGAGTAGAAAGAGGGCGCAGCCGGTAAAGCATTATGCTACTTGATGTTGTTGCGTCCTCCCCGCAGCTTGGAAATGCCAGCGGCGACACCGCGAGTCATGCCTTTTGCTGCACCAAATCCTGATATTCTGCTGGCTATTCCGCCTCCGGAGGGACCACCTCCCATGATGGAAGCTGCTTGCCCTGGCAGTTCGATGACAAGTGCTGTGAACGTGCAAAAGACAACCAGAATAGTGATATTCCCCTGCAGAGTTGTATTCAACTCTCCACCGGTAATCATCACGGTATTGATGAAGCCAATTTCTATAGCAAGGACGACTGAAATAAGTACCTGAGCCAACATAAAACCTGCGATGGCTGATACCCAACCCCAGAAGTACTGTTTGGTCTGATCGAACAGTAGAAAGGCAATGAACAAAGGCCCTACTGCCACAATAGCCGTAGTAGACACCTTTAGTACAAAAAGTGTGGCGACGGCGGCGAGCAAGAACGGGATACCTCCAAGAACGTAAAACACCACGCCCTGAATGCCCAGCCAAATTTTAGCAAAGCTGGTTGTGACGATATTGAATTCCATAGCCCCGATCAGGGCTTCTAGGTTCGAAGCATATACAACAATCAAACTGTCGATCTGATTAGTTTGCTCGCCCTCTTGGCCAGACATAATCCCCCCCATCCAATTTGGAAAGCCGGTGACAAAGGGCACAATCGTCTGAACGTACCACTCCAGGTTAAACGCACACGCTGCAATGAATGCCATTTTCGCAATTTCTTTCGCTACATCTTCAAAAGCGACATTCATGCCCCGGTACAACCACTGAATATTTCGAAGCGTGAAGTGGATCAACCACATGGTTCCAAAGAGCGCTCCAAGCCCAAGCATCACCTTGGCCATCCCAGTGACCAAGGCACTTTGCAGAGCGGCATCAACGAAACCAAACAACGTCTGGGCTATTTTTGTTACGTCCATGCCGCCTCCACTATTTTGATCGGGTATAGGTGGTGTTATCAAAATAGATGACATTACCTTCCAAGCGCATGGTTGCAAGACCACCAGCAATGCTTAGGACACTGTCCGCGTCTGCTTTGGCTTCGAACATCTGCATGCTTTTTTCTCTTTTTCCATGCCCCAAAATATCATCTGTTGTTTCAAGGTTTATATGAAATATTTCTCCATCTTTTGAGATATCCATTACAAAGCTTGGCTTGCCCATCCTTTTGATATTTTCTCCAGTCCACCGCCCAACAAATCCTTGTCCTTTATCATCACTACAACCGGACAGTGCCAACGCAAACAGCAACAAACAAATTACAGCACTCAATTTATTAAACATAGGTCATATTCCCTTGTGAACTCGGTAGTTAATCAATCGTAGCTAGGCCGCACGCTAGTTTTACCCTTCATGTAATCACTAAACGCCTGTGCCCGCTTTTCATTTTCCATTTTCTCTTGCTGTTGCTGAAGCATCTGCATGTTGGCCAGCCGCATCTGCTGGTTTTGCTGTTCGATCAGCTCCTGCTGGTAACGCAACTGTAAATCCTCCTTCTGCTGTGGGGTCGTCACCTCATTCAACCGGGCACGTAACAGCTCGGCGTTCTTCACCCGTTCGGTGCTGGCGTTGTAATTGCGCTCCAGCGCATCGGCAGCCGACATCATCTGGTCGAATTTCGCCTGCACGCTGGCATTATCTGAGGTTAAGCCGTAGCGGTCACGCAAACTGGCGATGTCCCGTGCCGTGCCGTAGACATCGGCCCAGTCCCCCATGGGCATCACCTTGTTCAAGCCGGGGTCGTTCAGGAACCCACCTAGCATGTCGTTGCCGGTGATGATGCTCTTGTAGTGGTTGTACTGCTGCGCGGTCTCGCGGATGGCGTCCTTGGCCGTCGTCAGCGCGTCCATTGCCTGCTTGGCCTGGGCCAACGCATTCGCCTTCAACGCGAGCAGGTTGGACGGATCCAAGACTGGCACACCTGGTACTGCTGCGTGAGCAGCAGGCAGGGCAGCGGTCAACATGAGCGCGCTCAGCGCGTAAGCAATCACGTTCTTTTTCATGACGCATCCTCGATTTCGTTGTGTTCCTGAAGGGCTTTCCAGCCTTTTTGAAAGGTCGGTAGCCAGCGCTGTGCATCTCGCGTGTTCATGGATTGGCGCAGGTTTTCGGCGTAGTCGAACGCCGGCAGCCATACAGCGGGATCGTCGGTGTTCAACCATTGGCGCACGGCCTCGGCCACCAGGAACGCATCGACCCAGACCATGGGATCGGTCGTGCCTAGGTGTTGCCGAATACGCTCAGCCACTGCCAGGTTCTTTTGAGTGGCGGATAACAGCGGCAACCAATACTTGAGCGGGCCGTCCAGCTCCATTTTCAGCTTCACCGTCTGGTGCCCCTGTTGCACCACCATTTCCCGGCTCAGCGGTCCCATATCACGCACGGCCTCAAACACCTTGCCGGTGACGCCGAACTTGGCGTAGCTCTCGGCCTGGGCTTTCTTGTTTGGGAGCCAGATAGGCGTTGTCACTTGTTGAATGACGGCTGCTGCGTAAGGCGTCGCCAGTGCTTGCTCGGGGTACTGGGTGTCCATGATCAGGATTTCCCCGCGCATGCGTCCGCTCTGCAGGACCTCTTTGATTGCGTCCGCCGTGCTTTTGAACGACAGCGGTGCCCAATACTCGGCCACCACGTTCAACAGCAGATTGCCGGGGCGGGCTTCGTGCATTTCGCGTTTCATGTAGAACAACGTGTTCAGAAACGCTTCCATGACTTCAGGGTGCTTCTCGGCGTAGTCGTTTTTGAGCAACTGCGTGCAGTCAAAGGCCAGACGCCGGTAAGTCTGCGCATTGAACTGGTTGATCGGCGAGTCCAGAACCCAGGCGTACTGACCTTCGCGGCCTTCACCGGCCAAACGGCACCATTTCGACAGCCGGGTGTGCAGGCAATTGCCACCCCGATGGGGGATGTTTTGCAGCAGCAGCGACATGCCCCGAAGTCGCACATTGGTATGCGCCATGACCGCTTCGACCGAATCCTTGATCGTGCGCTGGTCGGCTTCATCGGTCTTCGCTGGACCACCGGCGCAGCACAGCACCAGATCATTCAGCATTTGCCGCAACCCAGGACGGTCGTGAAACTGAAACGGGTTGACGCCGGTGAAGTGCCCAGGCTGCACGGTGTAATACTCGGCACCCAACCCACACAGCAGATGTCTCAAAGACTCGTTGTAGTCGATGCTGAAAATCAGCGGATCGAAGCGGCTGAGAAAGGTCAGCAGGATGGCCTCAGCGGTGGTTTTACCCACCCCCGTTTGGCCTGTGTAAACCGCATGACCTGGCAGCATTTCACCGAGGTTGTTCTGGCCGGGTGGGCTGTCATGCACGTTGAGCACATATAAGGCCTTGTTGACCGTCAGCACCGGCATCACGCCCGTTCCATCACCGATGGGGTTGCCCTTGACCTTGCCAGTGGGAGTGGAGTGCAGGGAAAAGCTGCACGCCAGGTTCTCGGTCGACTTCATCATCGGGTACATGGCCTCGGTCACACCGGGGAACTGCGTGTACCAGGTGTCGATGTTGCTCATGGTCGAACGCACAAAGGTCGCGTCACGCACCGTGAACACCGACGCCATTTTCGTGCCGTTCTCGATGGCCTGGTCCGGGGTGTTGCCGTAGACGATCAGCGAGGCGTGATAACGACCAAACGCCTTGTCGCCCAGGGTGATGGCATCGATGGCATTTTCAAGCTCTTCGGTTTGCTTTGAATCGCGCTCGACCGAACCCAGATCCGCCACGTGCTTTTTGAATTTGTCCTTGGCCTTGTTACGGTCTTCGAACAGAAACGTTTGCACCAGGGTGAACTCGAACTGCTGCTCGATGGCCTCGTCCCACATACCGGGGTAGGTACCGCCACTGGGGTAGTCGCGCAGGTCAAAGGTAGTCGCGAAACGCTGGCCACCCCGATTGGGCCGGTTCTCGACAAAATCGTAGTTTTCGAAGTTGGTGACGCTATCAATGATCGCGTCACCCAAGCGGGTGTCGCTGACCAGCACGTCTTTTTCGTGCCCGTTGATCAACAGGCTGAAGTAGCGCCCGATCTGCGAGAACAATGCACCGTGTTCGCTTTCCTCAAGGCCCATGATGACCGGGTCATATTCGGCCAGCAACGTAGAGGAAAGTGACAACAGGTCGCTCATACGCTCGATCCCTTCATCAACCTCGCGGTACTTGAGGATCAGGGCAATGCTGTACCCGACCTGGAAGAAGGTGCCGTTGCGAAAGGGTGCGGTGTAAGCGTCCACGAAGTCCTGCAGCGCGGGCAGCGGCAAAGTGTATTGCGTGTCCAGCTCGATGCCTGTCTTGGTGATGTAGGTTTGCAGCATCAGGTGCTTGCCTTCCTTTTTGCCCAGGGCCAGGAAGTAGCGGTTGAGGTTATGAAACAGTTGGATCAGTTCGTTATCACTGCGGGTTTCACTGGAAACCCCCTTTAACTGGATCAGGCTCACCAGGCGATTGCCGGGTAGGGTCACCATGTGTTCGTGGACCGGATAGCGCATCAATGGCACTTTCTTTTCCGGGGGCATAACGCTTGTGTGAAAATCGTGCGCCATAGAATTCGCTCCATTGCGGATTAAAAGGGGTCAGCAACAACGGTTTGCCGTACTTGAGGTTCAGCCAGAGACGCCGCCGTGCGAAGCGGATACGGCGCAAATACTGAGGATCGATTAGGCCCACGACCCTCAAGGCGATGAGGGCAATCAGGAATGGGGAGGCAGCGACCAGGCCCCACACCCAGGACAGCAGGAACGTCGCGGCAACACCGAAGACCAAGCCGCCCATTAGCAACCCCACCATGGGCATGATGGGAATGTTCCAGAACATCGCAGGCCGACTCATGGCGTTGTAGCTTTCGAAGGTCAGTTTCTTGAGTACTTCGTTACTGGCCATAAGCGCTCCTGATCAACCCGGCACGCCAGTGCCGAACACCTGCCAGGCAGCTGTGCCCAAGGCCACCGAGCCTCCGACCACCAGTAACACACCCATCGACTGCAAGTAGTCCATGAAGGTGTGCGAGCGGTCGCCCGTGGAGCGAGCAATCAGCCATTGGGCACCTGACCAGATCAGGCAACACAGGCCCAGTGTGCCCGCCAGGGTGTAGAGGCCAAGGCGGATATTGCTGCCCCACTGGTTCAGCGTGCTGAGCCAGTCGGCGGAGGCGATGCCAGGCAGGCAAGCCAAGGCCACAAGCAAAATGCCCAGCTCGCCTTTATTAGGCACAAGGGTACGTTTGATCATCATTGATCCTCTTTGGGGGGAGTTGAGGGTTCTTCAGGGGATACAGCTGGTGAAGCTGGAGCAGTGGGTGGAGCAGGAACAGACGGTGGTGCCGGTGGCAGATAGCGCGGGTACTGGCGCAGTACGTCCCAGCTTTCGTAGGTCGGATCAACGGTGGACGCAGGGGCCTGAGCGCGCTGGTGCTTGTTCGGTTCAGGTGATCCGCCTTCCAGCGCAGGGACCGTCACGGTGGTCGTGCCTGCATTGGCCAACACACGTTGCACGTGGCTGCTGCCACCAAATTCGGCCTCGGCCTTAAAGCCACGTTTGGGGTTGCCGCTGTAGTAACAGGAAATGGCTTTGTGCAAAGCGCTTTGCACATCAGGATCGGTTTTTCTGGCCTTTACATAGCAGGCCTGTAGCTCTCGCGCTGCCATGCGCAAGTTGGTGCAGGGTTCGAACACAGGTTCGGGTCGGCTGACATCGAAATGCTGCCGGTTGATTTGGCCCAGGCCGATGCTGAAGTCAGCGCCCTCTGCGACCAGCTTTTTCACCGCCAATACGGCTTCATCCAGGCTCTGCGGTTGACGCGGCAACACTTTGCCGCTCACGCCGATGGCATAGGGATTGAAGGAGGATTCTGTCTTGACGATGGGGGTCAGCGTGTCTGGGTGTATCGAGGGAGCGCATTGCATAGCCAGGGCCAGAAAGGCACTGGTGGTGAGCATTACAGGTTCCTTTTAATCTGAGGCCGTAAGAGGTTTGCCGGGTACCGGTTTTTTGGAGTCTTCAATCAGCTGCCCAACGGCCATTTCAAGAAAATTATCGATCAGATACCGAGCGAGCTCCGAGGGTGAAATCTGCCTGGAGCTTTGGGTTTCATAGCTCACCCGTATCGCAGCTTTATTCAGCGCCTCCACCCTGATCGGTCGGATATATACGCTTGATGTCTTGGTGGTTGCTTCATCTTCGGATGACGCCATGGGAACTCCTAAGGGCTGTGAGAACGCAAAAAAACACCGCCAGGCGAGACCTGGCGGTGAAATGGGAAATCGTGGAAATAGGTAATGCCTAGGCGGCATTTACCGTCGAATAGAAAACGGTCCCAGAACGCCCGACAAGGCGCTCCAGCGCGGCGTTCTGCGACAGAAGCGCGAAGAAAGCCGCCCTGCGGGCAGCTTCAGATTTCATGTCTATGATCAGACGGAGCGTTTTTTCTAGCTCTGTCGGCACATTGCGAAACTCGATGCAATCGAGTGAACGGTTAGATCGAATCAGCGAAGCAGCCTTTAATTTCTCTACCGTAGAGTCCTGCAAAACACAGGTTCGACCGCCGAACTGAACGAACCCATGAGCACCATTCAACGCTGTGATGGTTGTGGTGTGTGTCACCTCGGGATCGAACCGTAGCAGCAGATAGCCAGGAAACAAACGAACCTCCTTTTCTATCGACGAAGGGCGATCCGTACGTTTGCGAGAGGTAATTCTGACGGGGGAATACACCTCAACGTCTAACCGTTCTATCAATGTCATAAGTGACTGATAAACGGCAGAATTATGCATCAAAACGTGCCAGTTTTTCATAATCAGAACCTTTTGATCAGGCGCTCTTTCGAATTCCGGAACCGCTGGGCCCAGGGGAGAATCATGAGCCATGGAGAGCCGGCTCTATCCGCTTCTGGATCGAAGGAGCTCAATCAGGAAACGGATTTCTAGGAAACAAAATAGATGGAACAGAAAAAAAAGTAAACACTTTTGTATCTAATAGACACATTTGTGACTTTGTGAAGGCGCAAGCAGATGAAATTATTGGTTTTTTTTGGAGACACTGTGGACACTCTCAGGAGCGTGGTAGGAGCAAAAATCAAAGCCCTTCGGAAGTCTTCTACGTTGAGCCAAGCGGACTTGGCGGAAAAGATTGGCTGCGACGCTCCGCTGATAGGACGTTACGAACGAGGCATAAACCTGCCTGGCATCGAGCAGTTGGTAAGAATCGCAACCGTTTTCAACGTCTCTCCAGGAGAGCTGCTACCTGGTGGCCAAGATGTTCTACGCACGCGATTGATATCGCTCCGACAAGAACTTTCAGAAAAAATCAACCAGGTCGATTCTCCTGAAAGTCTTGAGGAAATCATCCGTCTTACCGATAAATTCATCGCATACAATAACCCGTCCAAAAAGACACAGTCTGAATAGTTGAAAACTCGTTAAATCAGGCCATATTTTTGAGATAACTCCTCTATACGGCTTTTTCTCTGGAAGTTATATATACTCGATTGCAAATCTAGAGGTAAGAAACCGTCTGCAACCAACGCAGCATATTTCTCATCCATTCTAACGAGTTGTACCAGCTCTTTGATTTCATCCCGGTGTGGTTTTTCTAGTACAGCGACTGAGGTAGTCATAGCTGATTCTGTCCTCGAATCTATACCATCACTTGAGCGTTCTACTTAGACGAATCTACGCAAAACGCACTCAATATTCACGGCAAAAATTTCCGGCTTAAATACCACTCTTCACTTTGACCCAAGCGCGTGTGCGAATTCGCTCTAGCTTCAACGGAAGGGGCTCTAAAGGGAAAAGCCTACTAATAGTATCTTTATCCAAATAAACCGAAGCGTTATCTCTAAGTTTTGGCTCTACAAACTGCTTTGCATCTTTATTAGCACTAGGGTAAAGGGTGTGATTTGAAGTTTTAGCAATCACTTCAGGGCGCAACATGTAGTTTATAAACGCCATGCCTTCTTGTGGATGAGGGGCATCCTTCAACAACACCATATTCTCTGACCATACCAAAGCGCCTTCGCGAGGGATGGAGTATGCTATCCGACGTCCAGTTTTGTTTTTCTCATTCAACTCTTGCGCTGCAAGCGCACCATTTGCCCATCCTACAACCATACAAATATTACCATCAGCCAGATCAGCATCAATTTTAGATGAGTCAAAATAGCGTACATAAGGACGAATCTTTAGCAATAAGGCTTGAGCTTTCTGATAGTCGTCTGGGTTTTTGCTGTTGTGAGGCAGACCAAGGTAGTGCAAGGCAATCGAAATAATTTCACTCGGAGAGTCGAGCATTGCTACACCGCACTGCTTGAGCTTACTGATGTTCTCTTCCTTGAAAACCAAATCCCAGCTATCTACCGGAGCGTCATTGCCTAGCGCTGACTTTATCTTATCAACATCATATCCGATACCGGTAGTACCCCAAAGGTAAGGTACTGCATACCGATTTCCAGGGTCATTGATGGAAACCTTGGCCAGTATTTCGGAATCAAGGTGTGGCCAGTTGCCAAGCCGACTACGGTCCAAAGGTTGGAGTACTCCGGCAGCGATCAAGCTCGGCAAAACGTTTGAAGTAGCTACCACTACATCGTATCCCGTGCGTCCAGCCATAACCTTGCTTTGCATGATTTCGGCGCTGTCGAAGGAATCAATCAGCAGTTGGCTGCCGGTTTCGCGTTCGAATTCATCTGGAGTATCGGGTGCGATGAAGCCATACCAGTTGTACAGATGTACGCTTGGCGGGCTTGCGACCGCAATATTCAACCCAACACTGAACAAAGAGGCCGTCATGAGGGTCAATATGCGAACGTTTTTCATAGGCCTACTCCATGCCATTGGTCAGTACCCCTCGGTAGGTACCGAATCCATGAGAGCGCAATATAAACGCATTAAGTCAGGTTTTAAATAACCCGATAGGGGTAGAAAATGCCAAACCAGCTCCATGGCCAAATTTGGCACAGATCGATAGCGAATCTAATCGAGAAGCTCAACCGGCCTGAGTTTTGGAACTCGCTAGTCAGACTGCTAAAGGAATACGCTCCAGTTGACAACTGGGTCGTGCTAATGTTTGGCAGCGAAGGAGTACAGGCAATTTGCTATCCTGATACTGCAGATGAAGAAGAAATAGATGGACTACTCAACCGCTATGTCAAAGGCCTCTACATGCTGGACCCTTTTTATATAGCTAATCGCGAAAATCAGCAAAGCGGTTTTTTTCACCTATTGGATATTGCACCTACCCACTTTTTGGAAACAGAATACTATCATCTATATTTTGAGCATTTTGTCTCGGTAGATGAAGTTCAGTACAACGTTCAACTTAACTCTGAAAAAACACTTTGTTTATCCATGGGAAGCAAAAGTCGTTTCACCCAGGAAAATATTGCTATATTCGAGTTAATTAAACCATGGGTATTAGCTTTGATGAAGCAACGTATAGCTTCTGATACTGAAGAAAATGAAAGCTCTCGACCTCAGCAGTGGCAGGACAAGATTCTAGAACTTGCGCCACAACTCACGGGACGGGAGATTGATGTTTTAAAACTAGCTTTAAGCGGTTTTTCAAATAGCGAAATAGCTGGAAAGCTTTCAGTATCCCCAGAGACCGTGAAAGTGCATCGAAGAAATTTTTACGGCAAGCTCAATATAAAATCTCAATCTGAACTTTTTGCTTATTTTTTCCAAAGCACCATAAGTTAAAGCCATTTTCCGATAGCCAGTTAGGTATATAAATGACCGAGACATCACTGCCGTCCTCAACCAAGACGCATTCCACAATGGATCTTGACATATCTCCAGAGCTGAATCGTGCAGTGCAATCTATCGTCTTTAATAAATACCTAATCGACCGTGCTGTATCTGATCACGGCGCGAGTATGCTTGCTCGCGATCTACATGATGGCGCTTATGGTCCTCACGTACCGATGTCGTTCATATGCTATGTTTTGCCCTTTCACCGCGCCTGCGCACGCACAGACGACGGCAGCCCGTCGTATCAGTTTGCTTCAGTACCTACCGCTAACACACTGGGGTGCAGTTGGCGGTGGCGCCGTAAGAGCCTTGATAAAAAAGCAATAGAAAAGTGTCGCGATCATTTGTCTGACTTCGGTGCAATGGTGAACGGTAAGGTAGACGACGCGACCTATGCCTGGGTTAAGCCACTTGGTCTTTTCGTGCCTAGCGAGGGCAAGAACCGTGTCGACTTTCTGCGCGAAGTAGGCGTCGAATCGATACCTGCCAGAGTTTACGAGCGTACCTACCCAGAACCCTCCCGAATTACAATCTACCGCATACAGGTAAGCGCATTCTCTGCGACATGGGCGGTACTGGACGGGCGCTGGGTTGAGAACATACCCAACCCAAGCTGGACACTACCTTTAATGAAAGCCTATGGCGTGAAGGGGCCGGTGCCTTGGCCGAGTGGTTTTCCTGAGCCAGAACAGATACAGCTCGCATTGTTTATGCCCAAAGGCATTACTTCCCCACTGGGAAATCCAGAATTCGGGGACGAGCCGGTAGTAGACCTCAAAACGGTGATAGCCACTCAGAACTTTGAGGATGAGTCAGTGCGAGCGTCAGTATTCGATCTGCGTGATGCAAAGATTGATCACCGTGTCTGGCAAATCTCGCTTGGCATCATGCTTACGTGTTTTGTACTGCTCAGCCTGGTGCCAGATGAATTTACTGAAGCCCGCATTTTCGTTGGGATGGCGTTAGGTGCTGCAATGATGGGGGGTGTGATGCCCTACATAGTACCGTTTTTGACAACTAAACGACGCAGTTTGGCCCAAAAACAATATCTGCCTCGAACCAAAGCTCCTAAGAATAGCCGACGTATGTAAAGGGAATGCGTCTTTACTAGACGTCCCTTTGTTAGCAGATTGCTGTCGAAGCTCTGGACTGGAGCGAAATCAACCTAGGTGGTGCGTCTTTATCCACCGAGACACTAAATAGGCTGAAGCAGACAGTAGCGGATGAGAGCCTGCTCCACACTCTGTTTCCCGCCTAATACGAGCAATACGGCAATGACGTTATTACCATCTGAATCCATGACCTCGTAAAATATCCGGTATCCGTCAGTGTTCAACTCACGATAGTGCAGTACACCCAGCTCACTCAATTGAGGACTGACCGGGTAGCCTAATGGGGTAGACAGGAGCTTGTCCTGAATGGCATCGATCAGGGTATCTATGCGTTGAGCAGCTGATGAGAATCCCTGAGTGACCGCCAGGTGTTCGACCTGGTCTTCGAGGCTTTGCTGGGCAACCTCGGTAAAGCGCAGTGCAAACGTATTCATTGATGCTCCTATTTATTTATGGGCAAACCTCCTGCTCAGTCGGGCTTTGAGTTCGTCAGTGGAACAGTGCTTGCCTTGGGAGTACTCGCGGGAGCTGATTGCCAGAAGCTTCACCAAGGCAATTGACTCATCGCGGCGCTTACGATCAGCGTAAGACTCCACCACGTAGGCCGGGACACCGTTTTGCGTGACAACCAAAGGCTCATCGAGAGGCAGGTCGGCTGCGTTGCGTTTCAGATAACTTATTGTTTCAACTCGCATGAGTTGAGACCTCCTTCATAGTTGCACCGAGGAACTGATGCATAACGCTTGGCTGCTTGCGCATTGCCGAAGCCGCATATTCGAAGCCCAAATATAGACCAAATATAGTCTTTTTCCAATTTTTATTTTTCCTTCCGAATCGAGAACATTGATTGGGGTGGAAAAATGACCCACTCTGATTTTTCTTATTAGTGGTGATAAAATACGTTATCACCAATTATTGCCGTTTATCGGTTTTAGCAACGGAGGACTGATATAGCGATGATTTTGTGACCGAAAGCTTTGAGAACGATTGCAGGATAGCCAATGATGAGAACAATATGCAGGAACTGACGAAAAACCATACGAATGATCAGCGTCGGCTCACGTCGGTCGAATTTCAGACGCTGGCCAAGGTTCCGGCCGCGGTCGAGTGGTTTGCCAACCTGGACAACCCTCGAACACGACGTGCTTACCAAAACGACCTGGAAGACTTCTGTAGTTTTGTCGGCTTGGCTTCGGCCGATGAATTTCGGGTCGTGACCCGATCGCATGTTTTAGCCTGGCGCGCCCAGCTCGAGCATCGCGGTTTGGCCGGAGCCACGATCCGGCGCAAATTGGCCGCGCTGGCCAGCCTCTTTGATCACCTCCTGGAGAACAATGCGATCGCCGGCGGCAATCCAGTGCATGGGGTAAAACGTCCCAGGATAGAAAGCAATGAAGGCAAGACGCCGGCGTTGGGTGACCACCAGGCGAAGGCGCTGCTCGAGGCGCCGGATGAAACAACACTTAAAGGGCAGCGCGACCGGGCGCTATTGGCTGTTCTTCTCTATCACGGACTGCGCCGTGAAGAAGCGGCGCTGCTGCAGGTTAGCGACATTCAGGAGCGCCGCGGTATTCAGCATCTGAAGGTTCACGGCAAGGGCGGCAAGGTGCGATACCTCCCGTTGCACCCGATCGCAGCCGGGCGTATTCATCAGTACCTGGAAAACTCAGAGCATCATCTGGCCGAACGGAAGGTGCCACTGTTCATGCCGCTGCGAGGTAAATTGACCGGCGCCGGTATCACGGCAAACGGCATCTATGCCGTCGTCACGGCTTACGCGAAAAAGGCCGGGATTGAGGTCGACGGCCTTGGGGTTCATGGACTCCGAGCAACGGCAGCCACCAACGCCTTGGAGCATGAAGCCGATATCGCCAAGGTCCAGGCCTGGCTGGGTCATGCCAACATCAGCACGACCAAGATCTACGATCGGCGGGAGAACCGGCCGGAGGATTCACCCACCTATAAAGTGAAGTATTAATTGAAGTGATCGAGGCCTAAGCGGCAGCTCACCCACGCGCACTGCCGAGGATGTGGTGCAACGCTGCCCATGGATGATGACCTTCCACATCGCTGGCTGGACAGGTGTCGGCATGTAGAAAGGGGCTTTCGCAGTCTTCCAGCGCTTGGCTTTCCATGCAGCCAGTGCATACAGCACGTCCGGCAACGATCGACCATCGACCGTTCCATTCCTCAACACCTCGTTCAGTATCCACTGTTTCGACTCCTCAGCGTACGTTTGTTAGATGCTGAAGGTAGCGCTGTGCGGGCCGGTTTGATACGCCCAAAACCATACCCTTGTTTGAGTTGTAAGCCATGCGCACCAACCAATAAAGCGACGCCTGTTGGTCGGCTTATTAACGGCAGCTTTCGGCCATAAGCAGACCTTCGCCCGCATATTTACGATGCCCTACCGTTCTAATTGGCGTTGCCTCAGAATATCGGTCCACTAGCGGCTGGATGGAACCACCATGCGCATCGTCACAGACTCCCGGCCAAACGAAATCCTCAGGCTGGCGTTACGGGAATACGTCCAAGGTGTACCGTACCTCGGCCCCATTTTTCGTTGAAATGATCCATCAAAAGATTTATGAGGCGCGGCGGCTGTATGTTGGCGAAAATATCAGGTGTGTATTCTTCTGGTTTGCGCCACTGACAAAGCCAGTGGCGTAAGCCAGCCTATTAATTATTTGACGTTACGGCTTGGCAACGTGCCAGACTTGGTTGACGCCGTCACCGGTTGTATCCCCTGGCTTGGTATCTTTGACCCAGCTGTAAAGTGGCATGCCTTTGTATGCCCATTGTTTTGTGCCATCGTCTCGAGTGACGACAGAGTAATCATGACCCGCTTTCGCGTCTGCGGATACCGGTAAAGGTGGCCAGTTTGAAGCGCATGGCCCATTGCAGACCGACTTGCCCGAGGTGTCCTTACCGAAGGTATAAAGAGTCATTCCTTTCACGTCTACGAGTACTTTTCCCTTGTCCGTTTCAGCAAGCTTGACTGGCGCATCGGCGAGCGCCAAACCCGACATGCAGCTGGCGGCAACAGCGACGGTGAGAATCATCTTTTTGAACATATGTATTTCCTTTGGTCATTTTTAATTTTTAGAAGACCCACCTGCTTTTGAAACGGCAAGCGATCAGACAGTAGACGAGCCACAAACAGGTTAATTCGATTCCGTAGAAAAAACGTCCCGATATCATTTTTTGCTGGAATGCTGGGCTCCCCCCCCCGGACCCTATGCCTTCCTCAATTGAGCAAAGCGACGCTCACGGTCACGCATCACTGGCTCATCTCAATGAGCGACGGCGATCCATCATCCAGGACTCATCATTTTCACTCATTATTATTCACTTGGTCGTGGAGTATCAGCAGGCCCCCATGAAGGCCTGCGCTGTTCAATCAGTCGGCCTTGAGCGTCGACACCACCTTGTTGCTGTCGAGATCGACTGTGGAGATACTCAAGTCCTCATTGAGGACATACGCCTTCGACTTGTCTTTGGTGAAGACAATGGCCTGGCGGGGTGCCTTCAAACCGGTCACAGTGGTGGTCACTTTCAGCGTTTTGGTGTCGATCACTGAAAGGCTGTTGTCACCGAGGTTACCCGAGTAGACGTGCAGCCCGTCTGGAGTGAGGGCTGCGCCGTAGGGGTCTTTGCCAACCATGACGGTGGTTGTGATGGCGCGTTTTTGAGTGTCGACAACTGCGATGCTGTTACTGCCGCTGTTAGCCGCGTACAGCGTATTGCCGTCCGCCGATATGGAGATGGCGCGCAACTTGTTGAAGCCAGTGATCTCACCTTCAATCGTATTGGTCTTGCTGTCGACCAGGGTAATTTTGTCCCCAAGAAAGTTGGTGACATAGACGGTTTTGCCGTCAGGGCTTACTCGGATGCCCTGGCGCGGTTGGGAGAAGCCAGGTACCACAGCTACTGGCCGCTGGTGATCAAGGTCAATGACCGACAGCGTGCTGGCCGCTTCATTGTTGACGTAGAGCAGGCTTCCGTCCTTGCTGAGTGTGGTACCAAAAGCACCTGCGCCCAACGGAATATCTGCGATCACTTTTAAAGTCTTGGTGTCAATCTTGCGCACGACCCCCAAACTGCTGTCGGAGAGGTAGAACACATCGCCAGTTGGCGAAAACACAATATTTCGCGGCGTGACGTAGCCGGTGAGAACCTGGCGAACCTTACCGGTTTTCAAATCATAAACCACTACATCTGGACGCTGACTGTAAGAGACCACCGCCGTCGTTTCATCAGGGCTGACGGCCAGCGAGTTGTTGTGAATATCGCCGTCAAACGTCCAGCGATCTTGCGCGGCCCACGCGCTCATCGATGCGGCCAACGCAACACCCAACGTCAGGGCTGTGACGGTTTTCTTTATCACATTCATCAGAGTTTCCTCATAGGGTAAGCAAGGCATCCAGTCGCGCCTTGGCATATATAACTCGTTCATCGCTGCAAGGCAATGAGTTGACTTTATGCGTCGTTGATAAATTCCGGAAACAACTTGTTTTGGTAGCTCTTACCTGTTTTATAAATAGGTCTAGCTATTCCTGGCTCACGAATTGACTGCAGTTTTCCCAGAATCGCTCAAGCCCAGGCGAGATGTATTTGTCCCGGTGGCGGATCAGAAAAAAACGTCGGGTCAGTGCAGGCAACGCGTGCGGCAGTTCAACCAGAACTTCAGAGGCCAGTAGATCCCGAACGACCCAGCGGGACAGGCAACTGATGCCAATGCCTTGTGCGAGGGTATGCTTGATGGCCTCCGAACTGCCGATCTGGCGCGTTTCGGCGAGATCGTGCAAATGACGCAGCAGCAATTGTTCGACTTCTTCACGGGTACCAGAACCTGGCTCGCGCAGTAGCCATTCAGCGGTACGAAGATCATCAAGTGTGACCTGCTGCTTTAGTGCCAAGGGGTGCCGTTGGCCTGCGACAATAAGCAACTCATCAATAAGCCAAGGCTCGGCACTGAGTTCGGGCAGGTGGCAAGGCCCCTCGATCAGGCCCATATCAATCTCGAAATCAGCGACTCTTCTTGCGATAGCCATGCTGTTGGCCATGTCGACATCGACCCTCAAATGTGGTGTTGATTGACGTAGCTCACCGAGAATTAATGGCAGAACATAATTGCCTATCGTGGTACTGCATCCTACCCGCAAGCGTGTCTTCAGCCCGGCATGGCCGGGTAAGAAACTGGCCTCTATCTGTTGTGCATTCTCAAGCATCCTTCTGGCTTGAGGCAGTAAGGCATGGCCGTTATCGTTCAGCACTAAACGCTTGCCTACACGGTCGAACAGCCTGGTATCCAAGGCGCTTTCCAACTCGTTCAGTGCGGCGCTGGTTGCAGATTGGGACAGTGATACCGAAATGGCGGCGCTGGTGGTGCTACCGTGCTGCGCGACGGCGCAGAAAATTTGTAGCTGGCGTAGGCTTAGCTTCAAGTAATCTACCTTCTTAATAGGTAATATAAACCTATACTATCCGTTTTTACCGCTATGCCCATCAAGCTATACTTCAACCATGTCATATTGAAGGCACACTGAAGCGGGAGCGCGAAAATGAGTGAGACACGACTCGCAGCTATAATGGGCGGCAGCCATCCACTGGCGGCTTTGTCCAATCCACGAGAAGCGATCCGGCAGTTCACACCCAACTGGTTCGCCGCCACGATGGGCACCGGGATTCTGGCGCTGGCTCTGGGCCAACTGCCCTTTGTTGCGCAGTGGCCCAAAGCGTTAGGGGAAGCCTTGTGGTTTTTTAATATCGTGCTGTTTTGCCTGTTTACGCTGATGTACGCGAGCCGTTGGGTATTGTTCTTCGACGAGGCCAAACAGATCTTCGGCCACTCCACTGTATCGATGTTTTTTGGAACTATCCCCATGGGATTGGCGACCATCATCAACGGTTTTCTCCTTTATGGTTTGCCACGCTGGGGGGGTGGGGTAGTCGCTTTAGCGGAAGTGTTGTGGTGGATCGATGTCACCATGGCATTGGCCTGCGGGGTGCTGATCCCGTATATGATGTTTACTCGCCAGCAGCACAGCATTGATCAGATGACAGCGGTATGGCTGCTGCCAGTAGTTGCGGCTGAGGTGGCTGCCGCCAGTGGCGGTCTATTGGCTCCGCACCTCGCTGATGCGAGCGCACAGTTCACCATGCTCATCACCAGCTACGTGCTGTGGGCCTACTCGGTGCCCGTCGCCTTGAGCATACTGGTGATCCTGTTACTGCGCATGGCGCTGCACAAACTACCTCATGAAAGCATGGCAGCATCGAGCTGGCTGTCTTTAGGGCCGATCGGTACCGGGGCTTTGGGGATGTTGCTGCTGGGCAACGATGCTCCAGCAATCTTTGCTGCTCATGGAATGGCAAGCATCGGCGGCGTAGCCGAGGGCATTGGCTTGATCGGTGGTGTGCTGTTCTGGGGGCTGGGATTGTGGTGGATGGTATTGGCGCTGCTAATTACCGGGCGCTACTTTAGGGAGGGCATTCCCTTCAACCTCGGCTGGTGGGGCTTCACCTTTCCGCTGGGAGTGTACGCCGTAACAACCCTCAAATTGGGCTCTATGCTGCACCTCACGTTCTTTAGCTTCTTTGGCGTGGTGCTGGTGTTGATGCTGACTGTCATGTGGATGATCGTCGCGGCTAAAACCCTGGCTGGTGCCTATCGCGGCAACTTGTTCGTCTCGCCGTGTATCCACTCGCTGAACAAGGCGAGCAAAACCTGAGCCTTTGGCTACTTGATCGACTGTTTGGCGTGACGCAGTGTGGACAAAATGCGCTGCCTAACATTCGGGTGAGTGCAAACAGAAAGGGGACTTGGGTGTGGCATTTCCAGCAATGAAAAATTAGGGAAGGCGAGCCGAACACGCGGTATGGCTTTCTGGGCAACACGTCCGGCAAACACGATAGTGACGAGATCAGGGAAAAGCGTCAGTAGCGTGATCAGCATCTCGATACCTTCCTCAATTTGCGCTCTGCGGAGCGGACCCTTGGGCTTATCGAGATCTGGTAACCAAGGGTACAAATTCCAAAGGACGGTTTTGTGACGTGCCAGTCCAACCTGCTCAATGAAACCTTTCAGGTTGCGTTGTGCAGGCCCCGGATTGTCTCTTGAGACATACCGTGGAAGACTGACCGTTCGAGCGGGCGATTCCAACAAGATCAATACCCTTGCGAAGACGCCGCCATCCAGTGGATCGAAATACGGTAAAGTTCTTCCGCCCGTGGACTGGGCCATTACCCAGCGCGTCAATTCAGCAGTTTTCGGCAGCAGCAAAAAGTCTTCTCTTACCTTCAGAGAAATTTCCTGCTCTGCGCTCTTCTGATTGAGTAACACTACTTGCAAGCCTCCTTCTTCAGGTTATAGGCCGCTACCGATTTACGAATATCTTCCCGCGCTTCGTCTGCGCTCCCCCAGCGGCCCATTTTCACCCACTTACCCGGCTCTAACGCTTTGTAGTTTTCGAAGAAGTGCTGAATCTGTGCGAGGAGTAACGCAGGGAGGTCAGAGCATTCCTTTACATTGCTGTACATAGAGCTGAGTTTTTCATGAGGCACTGCGATTACCTTGGCATCCGCACCAGCTTCGTCCGTCATGTACATCACACCTACTGGGCGACTGCGGATGACAACGCCAGGTGATACCGGGTAAGGGCAAATCACGAGGACGTCCAAAGGATCGCCGTCATCGCTCAAGGTATTTGGAATGAACCCGTAGTTAGCCGGGTAGAACATCGGCGTGCTGAGGAAGCGATCAACGAAGATCTGTCCACTTGGCTTGTCCACCTCGTACTTGATCGGCGAGTGGTTTGCAGGAATCTCGATAACGGTGAAAAAGTCATCGGGGATCGCGTTACCAGCTGGAATGTCCGTATAGCTCATGTTCACAGCTCCGAAGCTTTGGAAGGGGCTGAGCTGGAAGGCGTTTTTCCAAGTGTGCCCATCTCGATTGGCGTCTTGGTGAAAAACACCGATATTTCCTCACAGTCCAGTCGCTTGAATAACCGCTCTGCCTCATCCTCCGTGATTGCCAAGCGAATCTCCGTGGGTTGATCAGCCAGCTCAAAAAAGTGCGATGAGTGTAGTTTCCCAGTGTGTCCAAAACCTTCGATTCCAGTACATAGCGTGGCACCGCGCAGCCCCATTTCCTTAGCCACGTCGACGATCCATTCGCCAAGCATTTTTCCTTGATAACGACGGTTTTGTTGGGTGAAGAAAACGACCATATAACCTTTCATTTTAATCTCCTCAGCGAGTACCAATCATTTGGTAGGACAGTAGTCCGGCAGCGGTCATCGCTAACGAACCTACGACGTGCAATGAAATTGAGCCGAGGGCCCAAAGCAATCTCCCTTCTTGGATTAGGGCAACTGTTTCGGCTGAAAAGGTGGAAAAGGTGGTAAGTCCCCCACAAAAACCCGTGATAATTAGCAGGCGCCATTCGGGGCTTAAGGAGGGAGATGCGGCCAAGAACGCGATGGCCAGGCCGATGATGTAACCCCCGACCATGTTCGCCACCACAGTGCCTGGGGGAATTGTCGGGAAGAGTGCGTTGAGCTTCATGCCTAGGAGCCAGCGCAACCAAGCACCAAGTGATGCACCGATGGCGATAACTAATAGTGATTTCAGCATGGCTGCAATTCTCCTCTGGTCTGGTAGAGCCGAGGAGGTACTGATAATCGCAGATTGCGATAGAGAGCTGCTATGAGATTTGAAGTCAAGATCCTGTCCTAGATTAGAGGACAGGGAGGCGAACCTACGCACCCTGTCCAGGGTTTACGTAGGCATCATCAGCACGAGGCGGTTTCAAGGAGGAATGCCATCTCCTGTGCAGATCCTATAGCAACAGTACCGATAACTTCAACCTCCACGCCCCGAAATCAGTGCGGCCTATAGGTACGCTGTCTCTACTGTCATAGTGACCTGAGCCTACCCAGCGACCTCAATGGAAGTTCGAAAATAGGTACATCGGAATTCCAATCCAGTTGTTCAAGACGGGTTCGGCAGACGCTTACTCTCAGGGCGTGCAAGGCTCCAGCTTTTAGCGAAACGCTCGATGACTCGTTGGCGGAGCGGATGGTGGTCCATTCATTCAATTCCTAGCGTTACGAAAGCCCAGGGTCAGGGTTCAATAATCGTCATTTGAGGAGCTGAGAATGACTTTGAATCGCCATCCTATCCCTGGGATTTCACCTACGAGATACAGGATGAATACGCTGACAATGAAAAACGCAGCTATTCCTACAATCCAACCAATAATTGGTAGCTTTGACGATTTTGCGGCAAGGACACCGGGCCAAATGGATAATCCCAAACAGGCGGCCATGACAGGAAGGTAAAGAAGATGCGTACAGGTCCAGAGAACAAACGATGGTAGGAAGTGACGGCTATTCCAAGCAGACATAACTCCTGATACCCCGCACAAAACGAGATAGCCAATCAGGATGCCTTTCCAAGGTCCATATCGGTGTTTTTCGATAAAACGTTTGATGTACTCCAAACCGCAACCCCCTGATTCATCAGCTCCTATTCGTCTAGATCGGCACTTTGCGTTTTACAGCCCTTGGTGACCCAGGCGTCATAGTCCATGCGAAGCTCAGAAGGCAGTTCAGGTAAGCCTTGAGCGGCATTAACTAAAGATTCAGCGTCTTCAAAACGGCCCAGAATCCACGTAATGAACCGGATGCGCGATGTAGGGCGAGGCTCTGCATTCACATCCAGGGCGTCGGCTAAAGCCGATGCTGCTTCCATCGTTAGATCCAGCTCACTCGATGACGTCATTCGAATTCCCTCTCCTTTTTTCCGGACGCAAGGTTGTGCGTCCTTCTACCTACTTAGCCCCGCGTTTACGGCAGGGATTGTGGTGTACTTGGGCGATTTACCTACGTATGTAGGGGCTGAGTTAAGTAAGTCGGCTCTGGTCGTTATCGAAGTAGAGGCTCATTGGTTCAGTCTCTTGATTTTATTCTTAACCAACCCGTGGAAAAAATGACAAATCCCGCAGATTGCTGCCATCAGCATGATGAGCGGTGTCCAGCCTTCGGCAATGGCTTTTTGGTCCACTGGTTGTTCGGCGGCTAAACCCAACATAACGATGGCCACCATCGCGAAAACAACTAGCACACCGCAGAAGAATGCAGATCTACAGTAACCGTCCGGGCAACACACCTTCCTGACACCGTCGCTTGAGGCGATGGTGTCCACCCAAATATAGGTGGACACCATTTTTAGCCTTTTTAAGCGGACGCCCATGCCACAAGAACGCCGTTCCTATTCCAAGTCCTTCAAGGCCCAGGTCATTGCTGAGTGCGCCCAACTTGACACTTCAATTGCCAATGTCGCCTTGACCCACAACCTCAATGCAAACCTCGTCCATAAATGGATTCGGGTGCATGCACAGAAAAACCTGACACTTCAAACCGCCTTCATTCCGGTCAAGACATCGCCGCCGGTGCCGATGCATCAGGCCCTTCCTGCCACGATCCGAATCGAAGTGCCGCATTCAAAAGGCGTAGTCGTGGTGAGTTGGCCGGCAGAAAATGCAGCGGCGTGTTCTGCTTTCCTGCGAGACCTGCTGCGATGATCCGCATCGACTCCATCTGGCTTGCCACCGAGCCCATGGACATGCGCGCAGGCACTGAAACTGCGCTGGCGCGGGTCGTGGCGGTGTTCGGTGCGGCGAAGCCGCACTGTGCTTATCTGTTTGCCAACCGTCGTGCCAATCGCATGAAAGTGCTGGTGCATGATGGCTTGGGGATTTGGCTTGCTGCCCGGCGCTTGAATCAAGGACGTTTTTTTTGGCCGGGCGTGCGGCACGGCTCTGAAGTCGAGTTGGATGCAGAGCAACTTCAAGCCTTGGTGCTCGGCTTGCCTTGGCAACGCGTCGGTTCCGGAGCAGCCATCACGGTGCTCTAATTCGCCTGCCATGGCCTGCTTGCCAGCGCAATTGGCCCATCAGTCTATCGCCGCCACTAGCCCTCTCTGGCAAAATCGGCGGCATGACTTCGCATCCGAATCTCGATCAATTAAACCCTGAAGAACTGCGTGCCTTGGCGGCGCAGTTGATCCAGCGCGTCGAGACGATGGACAAGCAAATCACTCATCACAAATCGGTCAACGAGAAGCTGGCCCACGAGATCGCGCTGCTCAAACGCTTCAAGTTTGCCAAGCGCAGCGAGCAGTTGAGCCCGGATCAAGCCAGCCTGCTCGACGACTTGATCGATACGGATATCGCCGCTATCGAAGCCGAGTTTGAGGCGCTGCAACCGGCACCTGTCGAAGCCAAAGTGCGCCAGCAACCCAAGCGCGCACCGCTGCCACCGCAGTTTCCTCGCACACTGATCCATCACGAACCGGACAACAGCCACTGCCAGTGCGGCTGCGCACTCAAGCGCATCGGCGAAGACGCCAGCGAAAAGCTCGACTACACGCCCGGCGTGTTCACAGTCGAACGCCACATCCGTGGAAAGTGGGCCTGCGAACAGTGCGAAACACTGATCCAGGCGCCGGTACCGGCGCACGTCATCGACAAAGGCGTCCCGACCGCAGGCCTGCTGGCCCACATCATGGTGGCCAAGTTTGCCGACCATCTGCCGCTGTATCGCCAAGAGAAAATCTTCGGCCGCGCCGGGCTGCCCATCGCCCGTTCGACCTTGGCGCAGTGGGTGGGCAACTGCGGCGTGCAATTACAGCCGCTGGTTGATGCGCTGCGCGAAGCCGTGCTGACGCACGACGTCGTTCACGCCGACGAGACGCCGGTACAAATGCTGACGCCTGGTGCGAAAAAAACTCATCGCGCTTACGTCTGGGCCTATGCCACCAGTCAGTTCTCCAACCTGGCGGCGGTCGTTTACGACTTCAGCCCGAGCCGCGCTGGCGAACATGCCCGAGCCTTCTTGGGCAGTTGGAACGGCAAGCTGGTCTGCGATGACTTTGCCGGCTACAAGGCAGGCTTTGAACTGGGCGTTACGGAGATCGGCTGCATGGCCCATGCCCGCCGGAAGTTCTTCGACTTGCACGTGACCAACAAGAGCCAGGTCGCCGAAAAAGCGCTGAACTACATCGCGGCCTTGTACGAAGCTGAACGAGAAGTCCGAGAGCTGGAGCCGGGTGATCGGCAGCGAATACGGCAGGAAAAAGCAGCGCCAATCGCCGACGCACTTCATACCTGGATGATCGCCCAAAGACAGCTTGTGCCTGAGGGTTCGGCCATCGCCAAGGCGCTGGATTACAGTCTCAAACGCTGGATAGCGCTGACGCGCTATCTCGATGACGGTGCCGTGCCCATCGATAATAACTGGTGCGAGAATCAAATCCGGCCGTGGGCTCTTGGGCGTTCGAACTGGCTGTTCGCGGGATCGTTACGCAGCGGTAAACGTGCAGCGGCGATCATGAGTTTGATCCAATCGGCGCGACTCAACGGCCATGATCCGTATGCTTATTTGAAGGACGTCCTCACGCGCCTGCCGACGCAGCGGGCAAGTGAGATTGCGGAGCTACTACCGCATAGGTGGCGACCGGTTTAGTTGCGCAAGACGGGATGCCCGGACGCACCTCCAACTGGTGCCATTACCGGTCTACTTAGCCTTTATGCTGGTTATCCATGCATTCCTCCCTACAGCTTCGCCCGGTTCAGCCGATAGTTTTCGTACCAAGAGAAGCGCGGCAATTCGATCCTGTAACAAAGGAGAGTAAGCGGCTTTTGAGGAAGATCTCTTGGAATGCTTTCATTACCTCATAACCATAAATGAGAGATGGGCACTTTTTAACGCCTAAGAAAGCACTCACAGACCTTGAGTGATCGAGAACCCGATGAATTTATTAGCGCCTGCCCTGTTCGTTACCAACCGTGTTCGATTCCCCATGAAATTCGCAATTTTGGGATTTATTGTCCTGATTCCTCTGCTCCTGCTAGGCACCCGGGTGATGCTTTCACTGAACACGAGCATCACGGGCATCAAGCATGAACAGGTGGGTCAACAATACTTGTTGGACGTCACCCCTATCCTGCGTCTAACCATGATTCAGAGGGCGCTGACACACGGCATGCTCAGCGGTGACACCAACGCAGTAGCCAATGCAGCACGCAATGCTGAAAAGCTTAACGATGCCTATGCGACTCTTGCTGCGCAGGACGCAAAATTTAGCACCCAACTGGCAACGACAGACCGAGTTCAGACGTTGCGTACCGCTAGTGTGCAGCTGGTTGAACGCGCCAAAGCAGGCGAAGCACCTTTGGTGATCTTTTCCGCGTGGAACGACCAGTTAACCGACCTAATGAATTTCGTTTACTACATTACGGCCACTTCCGGCATGATTTTGGACGAAGATGCAGGTTCGTTGTACCTCATCGATCTAAGCTCTATACGTCTGCCTCGGCAAATAAATCTGGTCGGACAGATTCGCGGTCTGGCCAGCGGTTTTAGCGCTGACCGTCCTCTGGACGACACCACTCGTATTTTTGCCCAGACTTTGTTGAAACAGGAGCTGCTAATGCGTCAAGAGTTGCAGCAGAGCCTTTCCCTGCTTCGCCGAGAAGAGCCGAAATTATCTGGTGTAGTTCAGCCGTCTGTAACAACAGCCATTACCGACCTGGAAAATCTGCGTAAAGACCTGGTGGACTACCTTGATCCGAGCAAGCGCTCAAACGTGAATGCCAACACCTTGGGCGAGCGTGGAAACGCCGTCGTTGCTCAGTTTTACAAAGCTCAGGATGAGATGCAGGAATCGCTGCGAATTCGAATTGATGAGCGTCTGAATACACTGAGTAATGAGCGTACTTTCGGCACTGAGCTATTTATCGCCATTGCGATACTGCTGCTCTATGCGTTCGTCGGCATCTACAAGGCTCTGCGGATTGGGGTTGATGAGCTCCTAGCTGTGACGGCACGTATTGCTCAAGGCGATCTGAGCGCGCGCGTCCGAATCAACAGCCACGATGAAATCGGTGATGTAGGCGAGGGACTTAACCGCATGGTAACGGCCTTCTCTGGCTCACTGAGCCAGGTGGAGCGTAGCTCGCATTCAGTCTCAGATGCGGCAAAGCGACTAGAGATCTCCATAGGCCAAGCCAAAGCCTCAATGAACTCACAACAGGCTGAAACCGAGCAGGTTGCTACTGCCATCAACGAAATGACCGCGAGCGTTGCCGACGTGGCCCAGAATACCGAGGGCGCAGCACGTGCCGCTGAATCTGCAAGCAGTGCGTCTAACGACGGCTTGAAAGTTATGATTGAAACAAGTGCCGCTATTGAGGCGTTGGCCAACGAAGTGGAGCTCAGTGCAAGCAAAGTCGAAGCGTTAGCGACACACAGCAAAGAAATCGGTGGTGTCATCGAGGTCATCAGTACCATCGCGGATCAGACTAACCTGCTGGCCCTCAACGCGGCCATCGAGGCGGCGCGAGCTGGCGAGCAAGGCCGTGGTTTCGCGGTCGTGGCTGACGAAGTGCGGACTCTGGCCTCGCGCACACAAAACTCCACAGAAGAAATTCGACGGATCATCCAACAGTTGCAAGGCGCTACTGATGCCGCTGTTCAACAGATGAAAGCTGGGCAAACCCGAGCTAGGGAATGCATTCAGGCAGCGAGCCAAGCGTCTGGCAGCCTGAACCAGATCAATGAAGCAGTAGACGGAATTGTGGGCATGAACACTCAGATTGCAAGTGCGGCGGTGCAGCAACATTCGGTCTCAGAGGATATCAATCGCAACGTCATCGGCATTCGAAACAGCAGCTTAATCGTCATGGAAGGCGTAGAGGACAACGCCGTAACGGCTGACGAGCTTTCATTGCTCGCTAATGAACTTCGCAGCGTAGTCGGCAAGTTTAAGTTATCCAGCAACGCTTGAAAGGAATCTCAAGCGTTTCAATTGTTGATAGCACGAGAAAGTGCTTTGATCGGGTCTGACTGGGGTGATGATGCCCGGCAGTCCCTGATCGACATTGAGGGCTGAGCTTCATCGTTGCGCAATCTCGTAAAACAATAGAGCCAGCTACGCTAGATGACTTGCCCGGACGGTTACGGTCAGCCGATCTGCTGGGTACTGGTTCATGAACGCTACGCTCTGCTCCGGCTGCGCAGTCAACCAGTCCATATACGAGCCAGATCGTTGGTACGGGCTTAACAGACAAAAAAACGCCCCAGCCGAAACTGAGGCGCTTTTCCTCTTGACCCTAACCCTTACAGATCATTGTCAAAATGGTCCCGCAGGAACTCGTACAGACGGTGAGCCTGTAACGCGAACCCGACGAGTTTCCACATACGCTTAATCAGATTAAACATACATTGGCCCTCCTTGAGTGGGGCCAAACCTCGGTGCGCTTACTGGCTTACGCGACACGTTGGGGAATACATAGCGAATGCTTCCACAGAGGCGGCCGGGGGTTAGATGTCGAATTAACTCCAGCGCGGATCTCACCCCGCGTCGAACATCATGGAACTGTTTTCTATCCCTTTTCGCCTTTGCTGAACACCCGCCCCGTAGGGACGTGGGTCAAATCATAACGCATATGCCGGCGGTTACAGCCACCTGGGCTGTATTTTTTCAATCAATGGTCAGTATGGTTCTGTAGCTGCCAGACGTAGTGGGTATCCCCCCCTACAGCCGTAGCCGGCGCACGTCTTAGAAACCTTTGAACCTGGGGTAATCGAGGTTTCCTGCAGCATCTCGGTTCTCGACCAGTTGTCACACGTGTCAATGTGCAGTAGTATTCGATTAAGCGAATGCTCCACAGAGGTAATGCTTGTTTGGCCTCAACCATTCAAGCCGTAAAAAACCGCCTACTCAGGGCGGTTTTTTTTCGTCCATCAAAAGATGGTAGGAGGGATGATTCGCATGCATCAGGTAAGGCTTATCACATCGCCACCGCCAAACGATCTGCCGGGTACTGGTTCATAAACGCCGCGCTCTGCTCTGGCCGCGCAGTCAACCAGTCCGCATACGAGCCCCTGGGCAAAATCACTACCATGCGCTTTTCATCCTGGGGCTTGTGGTACGCCTTCATGAAGTCGTGATCATCTGCATTCACGGTCAGCATAGTGTAGCTGTGCAGGATCTGGTCGGTGGACGGATCGCGCCACTGCTCCCACAGCCCAGCAATGCCCAGCAGCTCGCCGTCTGCACGGACTATACGCGTGGCTATTGCCTTGCCTGATCGCCAGTCCGGCTCGTAGATGGCCACCGCTGGGATAATGCAATGTTGCGCCTGGCGGCATGCATGTCGGAACGACGGTTTCTCGGCCACTGTCTCTGATCGAGCATTGTAGGTGTGTTTGGCAAACTTGCTGTCCTTGCTCCAGGACGGGATCAACCCAAAGGAGCCGGTCAGCACTTCCATGGTTGCGGGAGAATCGTTGTCATCTGCCCGGCCATCTGGGCGGCGCAGGAATGGGCCAATGTAGCCAGGCCACAGATCGAGCCTGCCCTGGTCGAACAGTGCGACCCCGAACACATCAGCGACCTGGTGGGGTGACGGTGCTTCATAATGGCTACACATAGTGGCTCACGGGGGCATGTGGATGTACTAATGTGAGACGCCGCCCTGCCCTACCGTTCCATTTAATCGACTGGTTTCAGCCTAATGCCAGAAACGATAAAAGGTGCCTTAGGCACCCTCTTCGTACTATTCGTAGCCCAAGAGCTGGCTACCATGTGCCCAGCCCATTTGAGAATGAGCAACCCAATAATTAATAATTAATAATTAATAATTAATCCAGCGTGTAACCTTGCGCTTCCAGCGCATGCTTAACTATCGCGCTGACCGTCCTGAGTGCTTTGCCGGAGCGTTTATTTTCACGCACATCGTCCTCAATTTTCTCCAGTATGCCTGGGGGCAAGCTGATCGATACGGGAACTGGCTTCCGCTTATCCGGTGCCTTTCCCAACGGGGTGGAGTCATAAGGCTTGTCAGCAAGCTCTCGGGCCAGGCGTTCAGATGCTTCCTCGCTGACCTGCCCCCTCCTATTTGCAGTCTCACTCGCCTTTTTAACTGCCATGGAACACCTCTTTCAACAGACTCTTTATCTCGTTGGCTGCTTCACGGTTTTTCCCTTCTAAAACTGACATGCCCGAAGGAATGGAGTCTTTGTATGCTTTCCGATAGAAGCCGACTGAATCCAAAGGCTTGATCTCAGGATATTCGGAAAGAAATTCCAGGAATTCGCGCCTCTCAGTGATACGAACTGCAGGGTTTGGGGAAGCCATAGATTGATAGGCATATGCCTGCAGGTTTGGGTTCAGATCTCTGCAGCGCATGACTTGCTCTTGTAGCTCCCCAAGGGTGTCCAGATCGAGCTGGCTGCATTGGTTTGGGGCAATTATGATGTCTGCCACTACTGCTCCGGTGATCAATTCACGCGAGTTTCTACCAGCGACGTCGACAATCACATAATCAAATTTCTCGCTCAGTGTTCGCAGCGTAACCGTGATGTTGTCGCGTTTTTCAATCAGGGTGATCTTCGGTTCCAGTTGTGCCGCTTCACGCTCTGCGTACCATTTCGAGGCGCTGCGTTGCGCATCTGCGTCTACCAGGCAGACATCGTGGCCTTCTATTGCCAACCCAGTTGATACGTTTACGGCAGTGGTAGTTTTGCCTACGCCGCCTTTGTTCCCGCCAACGATCACGATTGTGCCCATGGGGGCCTCCTAAATTAATTCGCAATTAATAATTAATAATCAGCTCTGCGGGGCTTACAGTCAAGACAGATCCAGTGCAGATAGGTCCATCCCCCTACTCAATGATCTAGAACGATCCGTCGCTTGCCTTTGATACCGTCGATGTCAGTCGTTATAAGGATCAGCGTGCCGGTAAAGCTGTTGCCTGTGTAGAAGCGGATCCACTCAGCTGCACGTGCTGCACTGGTGGTGAATTCGTTGATGATCGTAGTAACACCTTCGTCATCAATGACCGCTCCAGTAAGCGCATAAGAGGTCATTTGCCATTCCCTTAGCCCAGATTGGACGGCACAGCTCCCTGCGTGCCCGAACGGACACGCAGAGGCCATTCGCTGAAGCCAAAAACAGCTTTCAGGTGATAAGGGAATGCTTACTAAGAAACGACATGAGCGACTCGGCGACGCAGGGTGCCGCAACCTCACCGGCAAACTGTTTTATCCAATAGCGATATTTAGGGTCTGCAAGGTCACGTAACAGCAAAGGACGAGCTGTGATACATTTCATGTTGAGCATGATTTTCCACCAGGTTGATTGTGTTCACGCTGGGGGTGGTTGCACCCATCCCCAGCACCTTCTTTAACTACCTTCTCCTTCTATTAGCCCATGAATGCCAGAATCGGCACGATATCCTGTGGCACTCGACCTGTAAGGATTAGAAAATTTCGCCAGATCTCGTAAGGCACGTCTTGGCTCCCCTCCTTGAACTTCCTAATCCGTCTGTCTGATGCGATGCGAAGCAATCCCGCCAGCTTTTTATCCGTCGCATACGCGTCGAAATGGTCCTGGAAGTGCCGGAAATAGGACCTGACTATTTCAGCGTGAGGTGCTTCCCATCCTTCGTGCTTACGCAACAGGTGAGTACGCGGAAACAAAGCCTCGTCCAGATCCTTCGGACCTGGAATGCTAGGTGCGTGCAGGTTTGCTTCGAGCTGCTTTATCGCCTCGCGAGTAGCCATATCGAAAATCAATCTCTGCTGTTCAGGGATACCAGGTAGCTCAATCTTCATTGTCATCCCATTAATTAATAAATCATAATTATTAATTGCCAATTAATAAAATATACTGAGGAGCGTAAAGACTGGGGCCTTGCGGCCCCTTCTTCACCGTGGTGACAGTTCGATACGCTGAACGTCTGAAACACGGATGTTGACCAGGTTCAGCGTCCCTGTTGCCAACCTTTCCCAGTAGCCTTGCTGATGCACATGCATCAACGCGTAGAAAAGGTAGTCAGGTAGAACGATGTCTGTTCGGTTCACCAGGACACCTATGTATTCAGGATTGAACACTCGCCCTGGTGCGCCGCATCGTTCTGCTGAACCCCGACGAATTATCCAAAAATGAGCCTCTGGAAAATTCGTCCGGATAGTCGCTACATCTGAAAGTCTCATCTCGTTCCTCGTAGGTGGCAACGACTAGCCCCCTCAGGTTCGAGTGGCTCTCTGCGTGCCACCAACAAAGACATAATAGGCCCATATGGGCCTAAAAACAAGAATTATTAATTATTAACTCGTAATTAATAATTAAGCAGCAACGAGCGCTTGGAATAGATCACTTAGCCTTTACGACCCAGAAGTGATTTGATTTCCAGCATCCATCACTTAATCTGCCTGAGCTGTGCCAAGCAACAGGTAAAAAAGCTCGGAAGAGCTGACAATGGAGAAGTCGATAGTGTCGAAGAAATTCATAACCACGTGGTTTTACGCATCTAAGCACTCAGAAACTCAAGACGTTGGTATTTTCAGAACCAAATTCAGGAAAATCTACGATGATCGCTCTGTGGATTTCGATGAGTTTTCACAGCGCCTTGAAGAGGCATATAACAATTTTGATGAGAGAGGCTATGACGTGGTCAACATCGTTCCAGTGGCCATGGGCTCGTCGGAGAACTGCAATCAGTCCAATGGAAATTATGTTGGAGACGTTGGCTTCTCGCTGACGCGAGGCGCAGTAATTGTTGGAAAACGCAGAGATTAAGCTAGCAAATAAACCTCTGGAATTTCAGAGTCGCCGAGAGTTTTCCTTGTCTGACCTGGGGATCCTGGCACTTGATCAGTTAGCCTTTACAACCCACAGCTGATCAAGCCGCGTCGTGTAGCTCATGCTCATCAGCTCACGGCGCATCCCCCAATCCGGAACGGCTGGTACTGATCCTGTACGCAGCGTCCCGCGTCCCCACTTGCCGTTGATCGTGTCCAAAGTAGCCATCAGTCGATCTGAACTCGCCGGCTGATTGATGGTGAACAGATCGTCGGTGAATTCGCCTGGCTGGCAGATATCCATCAGCAAGACTTCGGCTTTACTGTACCTGAAGCCTGGTCGAAAAATCCGCGAAACCGCCTCGGTCGCGTATTGGGTCATCAGCCGCACATCGTTGGTGGGGTAGGGGAGCTGCACCAGAGCGCCGTTTGCATACTTGGCTTCGTCAGGATTGAACATGCCGGTGCGAATGCTAACCCGGATCTTTTTACACACCGATCCCTGAGCGCGTAATTTTTCAGAGGCACGCATCATGTAGGTGGCCACCGCCTCTTTGATCGGCCCCAGCTCGGTCAGCCGCTTACCAAACATTCTGCTGCAGCAGATCTCCTGACGTGGTGGTTCGACTTCGTCCAACTCCAAGCACGCGGTGCCCGCCAGCTCGCGTGCCGTTTTCTCGATCACAACACTGAATGTTTTGCGCAGCATCCGAGGATCGGCCATGGCCAAGTCCTTGGCCGACAGGATCTGCATGCCCTCCAGGTGCGCTTTCATCTTTCGACCTATGCCCCAGACCTCTCCGACAGATGTATTGCGCAGCACCCAATCGCGTTTTACAGGGTCACAGATGTCAACGACCCCGCCAGTGTGCGCCTGAAGACGCTTTGCCGTGTGGTTGGCCAGCTTGGCCAGTGTCTTAGTCGGTGCAATCCCCACACCCACGGGAATGCCGGTACAGCGGTAGACTTTGGATCGAATTGACCTTCCCAACTCGGTCAGATTGCCAGGCAAGCCGGTCAGGTCTGCAAACGCCTCATCGATGCTATAAACCTCAACAGCAGGGACCATGGACTCAATGATGGCCATCACCCGCTGGCTTAAGTCGCCATAGAGCGAAAAATTACTGCTGAACGCCAGGATTCCGTGCCGGCGCAAAATATCTTTGATCTGAAAATAAGGCGCGCCCATTTTCACGTAGGGTTTTGCATCGTAGCTGCGGGCAATAACGCAGCCATCGTTATTGCTGAGTACCACAATAGGCACCTTGACCAAGTCAGGTCGGAAAACGCGCTCGCAGCTGGCGTAGAACGAATTGCAATCGACCAGACCAAAGACCGGCGCTGGCTTGTTACTCAAAGCTTGTGACGCCATGTCGCACAACGCCCCATATCGACAGCTCTTCACCTTCCAAAATATGCCGAGCCGGATAGGCGGGGTTGGCTGACTTCAACACCACATGATCGCCCTGCAGGATGAGGATTTTGCACACCGGCTCGTTGTTCAGTGCCGCAATCACGATGCTGCCACTGGACGGCTTTCGCGAACGATCTACGACCACCAGGCTGTCATGAAAAATCTTCGCACCTTCCATGCTGTCTCCATCAATCTTGGCCACATAGATGTGAGGCGCACGCAAGTCCATCAGCCTGTCGAATGAAAAGTCCTGCTCGATGTGATCCGCTGCTGGATTAGGGAAACCGGCGGGGATTTTAAAGGTGTAGAGCGGGATGACCATTCCGGACTCGCACAACCGACCGAGTATTTTGACGTTCATGACGCGAACCTGACTGAGAACAGAGTTAACTGTATGGACGTACAGTTAACGGCGCGCTGCGGTTTCCCGTCAACTCAAGCCGACCAACAGCACATAAGCCGTTCTCTGATCACACTGAACTCATTCAGCCACGCTCCATCATGAACAATCGTCATGTTCTGTTTTTAAGGGCTCTCCGGCTTGCGGCCCCGGTGGGACCGCAGATATCTGATGTACACCGGACTGCACACTCGGAGCGCGGCGATTTGCAGCCCGGGCCGGAGCGGGTTGGGGGGTAGCTGTATCGACTTGGCCATGTGCACCAGAGGCAGCCATAGCAGGCTGACGGGTGACCTTGAGAACGCTCACAGTGGATGGTTGAGAGACTTCAGTGAGAATGTGCGTGTAGCTGGCCACCGTTCTCACCGACACGCCGGCGAGTGTCGCAATGGCAGAACGTACCAATGCCTTGCCCTGGCCTTGAAGCTGCCTGCAGGCGGCACGGATCTTCGATTCTGTGGCTTTGTGCCGCAGCTCATTGGTGCGCTTCGCAGCCAGGCTCTGCCGCTCGGTGAGCGACAAGCTGCCATCGAGCTGCATTGCGCCTCGATGGCAACGACGATCACCGGTGTACCGATCCCACGTCCAGCGACCTACGGATTTGACCGTGGCGCGTATCGACGACAGCGGCAAGTTTTCCGAAAAACCCTGTTTTAGAAAGCTGTTGTGGTTGTACGCATACGCATCGAGCGAGCGCATGAAAGACTCAAACGACCCCAGCTCGCGCTCGCGATTGACGATGCTGTACGCAAAATAACGCAGCTGCTCGAACAGGATGCAGTGCCGCGAATGGCTGACCTGGTCGAGCTTGGGCCCTGTGGCCCACGGCTTGACGGTCAACTCCACAGCGCTCGCCAGTTCGCCCAGTTCATACACATGACAGTGAAATTCGGTCGTTTCCCACCAAGGGTGACCAGGTGTTTTGGCCACAGGGCCACCGTGGTAGTCCACGTCCGCATCGAGGCGAGCCGCAAACGCGGCATAGATCGCTTTCATGTACTGAATCGGCTTGGCCCGTGCGTTCTCGGTGGTACACACGGACGGCACGGCATAGAACAACTGGGAATGGCCGCTCTTGCGGTTGCGCACCATCAGGTTCGGCGCGGGCAACCCTGCATCGTCCCAGGCCAAGGCGTTGGCATGGTCCAGGTCGAACACCAGCCAAGACACCATGCCGGGGCGATTGACCTGCATATAGGGATAACGCAGCGCGTATTCACGAGGGCGAATACGGGTCGCGGTTTTGTCATCGCTGCACCGCGCCATGTATGGCGCTTCCAGCAATAACCGATTGAGCGCGGTGCCGTCTTCAAAAAAGCGGGTCGGAGGCATATGGGTGCTGATGGCCATCGGATCGGCGTTGGCCGTGAGCGAGGAGGCGAGCGAACGGCTGGTTGCCTGGTCGTGACTCATGCTTCACCGCCCTGGCCAGCAGGTCGGCCACCAGGCAAGGATGCTACACAAGGAGCCAGCTGGGAGGGCAGGGGGCGATCATCGCCGACGCACTGCTGCAGAAGAATCTTTTCCATAAGTCCACCGTTCAGCGGTGAACTGAAAGCTCCACTTTTGACGACTTGCACAAAGCCGCAGTGAACGCCATAATCAGCTCACGTTATGTGTGTTGGACAGGTCTCCTTCTCTCGAAAAAAGCAAGGCCTGTTCAAGTTTTTCCAAAAAGCCCCGCCGGCAAGCGGGGCTTTTTGGTTTCTGCTATTTGGCTAAATCGTTAGAAATTTTCCCGTCTACGCTCATTCGAGCATGAAAAATATGGCATCCCAGCAACGGTGGGCAGGCAAAGTGGGTGAACACTATCACCCGAATTCCCCATCCGCAATGAAAATGCCATTTTTTACAGCTGATATTGCACCGATTTTTTTGCATGGTACGAATGGCCATAGGCCTTGCAATACGGGGCTTTCAGCGATACGAATGAAGTAATTTATGCAACTTGAATAACTTACGTAAGTTAAAGCGCTTACTCGTCTTCCGTAAAATCGGTGATGGGCTCAGCATTCGAAGCATTCTCAAGCAACGCAATCAGATCAGCCTTATCCAGCTCCTGGAGGGCCATGATCCCAGCACGAATCACATCGGACCGAGATATGCGGAAGGTCCGTGGCAAGAGAGAAATCTTATCTATCTGCCTGTTGACGTCTTTAGACAGGGAAAAAGTAGTACGCACGAATGTAGAAGCTTTCTTACGCTTGCGCTTAGGCTCAGGGGTAGCACTAACCGGTGCAGCAGATATAAAAGCCAGTGCGGCTTCGTCGTTTGCCTCCGAAGAGGGGGAGACCTGCTCAGGCTTACGAATCAAATCTTTCAATCCCATTTTGCAGCCCCCCAAAGCTCTGCTGCCAACGTCTCTATTTCTTCTTTAGCACGTGCGTCAGAGTGGCTCTCCAAGACCGAACATCCGTCCTCATCCGCATCGTCGTAGACATTGCGAGCCGTAGTAATAGCGTCAAGAGGTTGAATGCCGAATGAGCGGCATGCTTCTTTGGCATCCAATATCCGCTGTATCTGGCTTGGAAGGGCTGGGCATTGCGTGATCACTGCACGTACATTCAATGCTGGATTTACAGCTGTCGCCAGTCGCGCCAAGTTATCGACCTTGGGAAGGGTTTTGAGATCTCGTCGCTTGGGGCGAAAAGGGATCAACATATGAGTCGCAACCGTCATTGCTGACCGCAGCGCCTCCGAATCAGATCCTCCAGCATCGACCACGATTTGCCGGTAGCGGCCACGTAAGTCTGTAAGTGTTTGACGAATATTCCCGTGTGCCTGCACAACGGGAATCGCAGGTAGGTCTCCTTGAGCGGACCGTTCAGCAGCCCAGTCAGCAGTTGTGCCCTGAGGGTCTGCATCAAGAAGCAGGACATCACCTCCGCGAGCCTGCAACCAAACAGCCAGATTTTGAGCCAGACAGCTTTTTCCACTGCCGCCTTTTTCACCACCTAAAAGTAAGATCATGATCTACCCTGTGTAGCATTTATTGAAGTGACATAACTTACATAAGTTATTGAACTTTTACTACGAGAAATCTATTGCCGGTTAGAAAAGTCCCACCTCTAGACAAGGAGGTGGGTTATCTACACCGCTCAGTCCACGCTCATGCCGTCATCTTCATCCGGGGATGACAGCTCCGGTGTGCCTGCTGCGGCGGCCTGCCCCTTGGGCGTGGTCTCGGCCACTTCCCGCTCAGGAGCGACCGGCTGCACTGACCATTCGCGGCGGTTGACCGTTTTGTCCGTTACAGTGCCGTCCTCTTCGATGACCTGCACCACGACAGGCTGGGTGCCCAGGTCTTCCAAACGTACCTGGTCGCCTTGCTTCAGATCTGCGTCGCTCATGGCCTCTTCCAGCCCTACGCCCCACACCGTGCGGGGCTTACCGCCCTCAGGCTTGAGCGTCACGAAGTAGCTCATCTGGTTGTCGTCATTGTGCTGATACGGTGCTTCCCCATGCTCGATAAGCGTGCCCTCGATGACTTTACTTCTGGACGGCGCTGTCTGGCCCGTTGCTGCTTGAGATGTAGGAAACAAACGCTCCTCCACCTCATTGACTATCTGGGCAGCCATCGCCGTGAGGTGATCCAGGTCATCGACCGACTGAGGCGAGTTTTCGACTTGCTTGTAAGCAGCGACGATGCTGGCTTTGAACGCTTCCCGGTAGCTGTCATTTTCCATGTAAGCCGTCAGCAGGGCAGCCGCTTCTGGGGTCTTGTCATCCGTCGCAATGATCCAGATGGCATGGTCTTCACCTCGCAAGCCCATGACCGTATCAGAGGCCCTGACATCCGCTTCGGACATCGGAAAATCACGACGCCATTGCGCTTCAAGCCTGACCAGCTCGCTGGGGCTCTGCAGGTCAGGGTCGTTGACCCGCGCAGGCTTCGCGGCTTCTGGGCTCACCGGTTCAGGCGCAGCGTCTGAAGGCGTTGGCACGCGGGTAGGCGTTTCTGCTGAAGCCGTTGCTGCGGAATCCACCGCCGGTTGGGCACGCTGCGCCTGCCATTGCGAAAACGCCTGGTCGCCTTTGGGCTGGCCACGCTCTGGAATGGCCAGGGTAGTCGCCACAGTCTCCACAAACGCAATGCGCTCCGACTCAGGCACGGTGTCCAGCTGGGCGGCAAGCGCCTGGCTTACCTGCTCAGCCGTTTTGCCTTCTCCATATAGGGCTTCGATTGGCACGGTAAGGCCCAGGCGATCCGCCTGGTCCCGCACGTCCCGTGTGGCGTCGTCCACGTGCCGCGGCAGATCGTTGGCAGGTCCTATGCTCTGGCCACCGCGCTCGACGTCCAGCTCTGCACGGCGATCCGCCAGGCTTTGATTCATGGCCTTGTCTGTGAAATGCACGTCAAGACCGTTCTTGGCCACCGCCTCGATCACCAGCTTTTTGAATTCAGCAGTGCCATTGATCGTCAGTGTGCTGCCGAACCTTTCTTTGGCCAGTTGGAGGGCCACGGACACTCCTGACTCGGTAATGCCCGTGCGGCGCATGGAAATGGTTGTGCCCGTGTCGACAAACAGGGTCTTGTCGGTCTGTTTGTCCAGGTAATGCACGTTCTGACTGAACTTGGCCTTGCGCGTGTAAAGATCCTTGGCGCTGAGGTCGCGAGCCCGCTCACTGGCGGCGGCTGGATCAACCTGTTTGGCGAAACGATCCATGACCCGCTTCACCTGGTCACGCACGCCTTCACGGCCTGGGCCCCGCGCGCCGCTGATACTGAAGCCTGGGTCTTCTTTTTCATCGTTTAGGAGATTGCGTATGGCTGCACTGCCCATGAGATTTACCTCGATATTGGGTTGGGGTTTGTGGAACTGTTCACGTGCTTTGAGCCGCTCGAAGGTCAGCACGGAAACCAGCTGCGCCTTGTCCTGGCGGGTTAAGCGTTTATCGGAGAACACGGCGCGCCTGAGCGCGTAATACTGTTGATCGATCCGGCGTATGGCCTGGCGATGATCCGGGGCAATCTGGTTGTGCTGCGCTTGCCGCGTGAAATACGCGGCCACAGTCGAGGCCTGCCTGTTAACGGTTAGGGCCTTGATCGAGGCGCGCTTGAACACCAGCGCCTTGTCTGCGGGACGTTTGAGCGGATCGAACAGCATCCGGCCGCGCTGCTCGATGTCAGCCACCCTCGCGACCCGGTGAGGGTTCTTGGCGTAAGGCGGGACGACAGACCCTGGCCGCCATTGGCGGGGAGGGCGGGGCTTGCCTGTATTCTTGGGCCTGCGTCCGGCGGTAGATCGGCCAGGCGTTGTCGTCGCCTTGGGCACCTGGCTGGCCACCTGCTGGTGGCTGGATAACGCGCCAGACGTGGATCGATAGAACACCAGCGCGTTGTCAGATGGCCGCTTGAGTGGATCGAACAGCTGTCGGCCACGCTCCTCGATGTCAGCAATGGTGGCCACGCGATGAGGGTTCTTCGCGTAAGGCGGGACTACGCGTCCTGCTCGTACTCGGGCGTTTCGGGGTTTTCCACCTCCGGCCCGGCGTCGGGCTGTAGCGCCTGCAGGCGTTGCTGTTCCCGTTGCTTGCGGAGAAACGGCGGCATGCCCGCTTCCTCCTCTTCCGCGCTCAACTGTGGACCCGCCCCCTCTTCCCCGTCTTCCTCCTGGTACAGGTGGTCGCAATCCAGAATCTCCTCCTGATTGCGGCTGTCCCAAGTGAACGTGTGCATCACTGGGCAGTAACAGCGCACCGTCACGGCTTCGGGCCGATCCGGCTTGCCGGTGATCTGCCACATTGCTGACGGACAGGTTTTGCAAGCCATCGGCAGGCTCGGCAGTGCGTCGCCCCGTAGTTTCAGCAGGACTTCGCTGGTGATCTCTCTGTCGTTGCCCGGTGTGTACTGTGTCATTGTGTTCTCCATGGACTTGGTAGAATTTCTGCTCGCGCTCAGCAAGCAACTGCTGACGCTCTTCTGGGCTGGAAGCCACATAACGTTTGCGAAACGCCGGTGTCGCCTTTTCCACATACTTGATTTCCATCGCCCGTTGCGGCCATTCAGTTAACCGCTGGGCAATGATCGCTTTATCAAGCGGCTCCTTTTTCAAGTCGCGCCTGACGATAAAGTCATCGTGAAAAATGGTTTCTTTAAGGTTGGTAAACTTTGCATCACCCGGCAACTTGACGGCCACGTACTCGTTGTCTTTGCCCTGGTTGCGGATTCGCGTCTCTCCGTAGGTGGCCGCCAACTCGTAAAACGCGTCACGGGTGGTAACATTCTTTTCAATTACCTGCTTAACCAGCGCTTGCTTGAACTCACGATTCTTACCGTAGAAGTCATCGCCCTTGTACCTAGACAACACGCTCGCAGCATCAGCAATGTCTACCCGGACATGCTCTCTGGGGGACGCAAGGCTGTACTTCTGGTTTAAGTATTCCTGGAAAGCTTCAAAGTACTTCTCATGATTCTTATAAAAGCCCACGGGATTGGCTTCATTGCCACTAAGCAAGTTAATTCGCGGCACGATCACATGAATATGTGGTTTGCGCTCGACAGGCTTGCCAGTCTTCTTGTCAGTTACCCACTTGATCTTCGGTAAATGCGCTTCTGCATAAAAATTGAATTCTTCCGCTTTATACGCATACATGAGAAACTGTTTAAATTCGCCTGTAACAGCTTTAAGCGTAGATTCGGCTACAGCGTCTTCACGAAAGCTAAGCGTGAACGTCAAGTAACGGTCCTGGCCGCAATCAGGGATACTCTCATATATAGAACGGGTTAAATCGAGGTCGCCGGATATCACCAGGCGATGATCCAGTTCATCACGAGTGAACTCACGCCCTGACTTATTGCCTTCTTCGAGATATTCCTGTGCGCCAATGTTGTACCCACTGGGCCTAATCAGCATCAGAGACCCCTGCTAACAGCAGGGCCTCAATTGACGTCAACTTATTCAGCCAGAGGATGTACGTCTTTTCAGAAATAACGCCACGGCGGTGTGCAGCATTTACCTGATGGGCCAACTGGTTAATGTTGTTGCTGGTTTTGTTATAGAAGAACAGCAGCCGGTGATAGTCCTGTGGCTTGGCCGCTTTAACATTGAAGGTGAGTTTGGCATTGATAAAAACGTCACGCAGGAACTCGGAAGTCGTCATGCCTGCGTCCTTGGTCTTCCTGAGTATCTCGGTGTGATCATCCTCACCCACACGCAGGGTCAGGACACGGGTCTTTGGGGGCTGCTCAGCCATGGGGCCTCCGACGATGAATGACGTGACTGATTTACTGACTGATGACTAACAACAAGCGCAGCGCTAACGCTCTGCGGGGTTTCAAAGGGGTTTCCCCTTTGGCACGGCGATGTATTCGGGGGGGCGCTTCATCCCCCCGTATACATCGGTAACGTGCCTGTTTAGCGAATTCGAGATAGGGAGTCAGCAGGGTGAACCTGCGGGTTACATCAGAATTGCATCTGAAATGCTCGGGATTACATCAGTATTACTTTAAATTGCGTTTTTCTACATCAGTGTTACGCTCGAATACGACAGTTTTACATCACATTTACATCACTAAGAACGCAGCAAGAGGCAAATCGTGGCTCAAGAAACCGAAAACCGGCGTGAGGCGTTGGCAGAACTGGCCCAGGACAGCAAAGCCAGGTCCTACACTGCGCAAATCCGCGACCTGTATGACGTGATCGAAAACGCCCTGAGCTCAGGTGTGAGCAGGACGGTGATTCATCAGAAGCTGGTGGATACCGGACTCGATATCAGCCTTCGTCACTTCGACCAGGCGCTGTACAGAATTCGTAAAAGCCACAAACGAGCCGGACAGGTTAAACACCCCCTGCCTGAAAAAAGCGACAGCGCAGCGATCAGAAATACCGCGTTGCCAGATAGCGATAAGACCACACCAAGGGCCAACATCAGGCAAAGCATGAAGCAGATCAGGGAGGAGGTGGAAAACACGAACTGGGCCGAAGTCATCAGTGACGCGAACAGAACTTCAAAGCCATGACAGGGGTATGGTTGTTAGCTCCGTAGTTACGGCGTGAACTGTTTTTTAATGGCAGACGGTAGTGTATCAATGACCGCCTGCTGTTTTTTGTATTCGTGATAGAACCATCGATTGGTCTCATTAACGTCCTGAGCCTTAATCGCTACCCAACCCATTGCACACACTACCGCGATGCTCACGGCCACAAATCCCGCCAAGACGATGTAATTGAACCGTGAAGCCTGTGTGTCACGGAAGTTACCGGATAAAGCACTTACTCGCTTTTCCAAGTCATCGATTTGGATCGCTGCGCGCTGCAATGCAGGTTCGAACACTCGCTCTAAACTCTGGTGAATGGCAGTGGACATTTCCAAAGCAACGTCCACACCTGCTTTGGCGGCAGTCGCTTGAATGACTTCCTTTGTCGTTTCTTGCAAAAGCAACGCCGTGTCTTCCGCATCTTCTACAGCGTCGGCCACAATATCCAGAGAATCCCTCATCGATAGCTCAAGCAACTGCGGTATGCGTTTTACATCATCGTGCAAACGACCAACATCGCTCAGAAGCTCAATGATCAGGGCATCACGCGCAGTAGTTGGGACAGCTTCATGTTCACTCATTTGATCACCTCAATGCCAAACAGCGCTGTGAATACCGCATCAAGCTTGCGATTGACGCCTTTACACAAGAGCTTCAGTCCGTACATATCGGACCAACGATCACGCTCTTGTGCGCTGGCCTCTTTGTCCTTCAGAAGTGCTTTGTAGTCGGTGTCATCGTCCATGACGCTTTGCATTGAAATGCGGTGGATAGACAAAGCGTCAAACAATTCTGATTCGAACACGGCACATTCTGGGTTCAACGTGAAGACACTGCCGCGCTGGTGAAAAGCAAAGATAATTGGAAACTCTGTTTTCACATCTTTTTTGACACGATTGAACAATACAAGAATCTTTTCAGGAGGTACGCCCAGAGAGGCGAGGCTGCCGATCATGCTGACTGTTTCTTTTTGCTCCTTGGTGCCCGAGGTGACAGGGATCACGAAGTAGTCGACTTCTTCATGAGCTTCGTCAAACTCCTCCAGGTTGGCCATAAAGTCTTCAACGTTGGACGCTCCGACATCGATGATGGCCTGATCCTCAAGCATGAGTCGTTTGAACAGCTCGCGGAATGCGTTGCCGCGCAGCTTCTCTACATCCAGGCCAAGGTTCTCTGCCGTTTCGTTGATTGACTCAATGGCATAGAGCGGCGCACCGCCCATTCGCGGCCACAACAGGTTGGCGGCGATGGTAGTTTTACCAACGGTGCCGGTGTAGTTAATGACGACGACTTTCTTTTTGATCGCTTTCATCTGGGTAATCCTTGAATAGAGGGGGTCGCACCGGGTAATCACTACTCGGTGTGCTTGATCTGAAATTTGTTGATGCCGGGCGGTTTGAACACCAAGGGCGCGGCCCTTGTCATCCCGCAACGGCCGCGTTGACCTCGGGAGCGCGGGGTGGTGAAGCTACCCCACACTCCCAAGGTGAGCCTTTTCTGAACGAGGTAGCGTCAAGTGTGCGCTGCGCCCGTGCTTCCGTTCGCCGCGACGATAGAGCGCGTCACGACGAGCCGGGAGCGCGGCACCTGACGTGGGCAAGATCGCTGTGTGGGTGGGTCAGACCAGCATCCAGTTGAACCGGTAAGGGTCCATGAAGGGGATATCGGGATCGGGGCCGTCAAAATCCCCGGCAGGTTGCGGTGCAGGCGCTTTGGCCTGAGTCTGCTTCCCTGATGCACGTGGCGGTTTTGGTGCAGCTTTGCCTTTGCCGGACGATTTTTCCAGTGCCGCCTGTTGGGGGGCTTGTTGCCGAGGGGGTTCCTGGTGATCGCTGTCACCGCTGCCGTGGCCGTTCTGCCCTTGTTGGGAGTCGCCCTGTGGACGGCCACCGAGCAGCTGCATGGTGCCTTGCATGTCCACGACGATTTCCGTGGTGTAGCGTTTGATACCGTCCTTTTCCCATTCGCGGGTTTGCAGCTTGCCCTCGATGTAGACCTGCGAACCCTTGCGCAGGTATTCGCCGGCGATTTCGGCGCTCTTGCCAAACAGCGACACGCGGTGCCATTCGGTCTTTTCGACCTTCTGACCGGTCTGTTTGTCAGTCCATTGCTCACTGGTGGCCAGGCTCAGGTTGGTTACCGCCGTGCCGTTGGGCAGGTAACGACAGTCAGGGTCTTGTCCGCAGGTGCCTACCAGGATCACTTTATTGATTCCACGCGCCATGATGCGCTCCTTCTTCAATGAGTTCTGAAATGGGGTGTGAAGGGGTGTGAGAGACCTACGGACTTACCAAAAGGCGTCCATGGCGATACGTTCACAGCTTGCCAGTTGCGCTTCATGTTCCTCGTGGAAACGCTCGTAACGGTCCATATGTTCTTCGCAGAATCGCTCCAGGGCGTCGGGCTGTAGGCGCGGCGAATAGATCAGCGCCGGTTCGGCGTCGTCATCCACAAACTGCTCGGTACCATCGGGAAACATCAGTCGCCCAACACCTCCTAGCAAGATTTCGACGGCAGTGGTGTGGGGGGCGTTTTTGCTGGCGTCGGGGTCAAAATGGATTGTCGTGTTCAGCAGCTCGCGGCCCCAGGCCGACGACTGCGCAGCTGGGGCCAACATCAAAACTGTTGTGCCGTCTGCCCACAACTCAAACTCTGCAAAACAGGTGTCGCAATCTACTGGACGCCAAGTCATTTCCCACCCTCTGACATTGACGATATCGACGGTTGCGGGGGTTTCGCAGTTGGGGCACTGCGCAGTCATCGTTTCCCCAGGTGGCCACTGCGCAATGCGCTCGGTAAAGGTCTGTGCAAGCCAATTAGCGTCCGCAGTCAGGACAGTCACGTCGAATGGGTCTTTCATCAGCGCCTTGATGATCTTGGCCACCCAACTCGGATGTTTCGCCATTTGTGCCTGAGCGTGTTCAAGTGCCTTGCGGCCCAATGCCACGGCTTCAGTATCGTTGCCTGGAATCGTTGCTGTTACTGCTACAGCCTGGGCCTGAAGCGCTTCAAGGGCGGCATACGCTCCCTTGGGTAATTTCTCGTCTGACATAGCAAATGCCTCCGTTGAGGAGAGGGGTCATGCGCGCGTGGGTTTGCGGCCGTATACGAATTCCAGCTTGGCTTCTTGATTGAGCTTCAGGGCCGCTTCAAAGGACTTTCCGGTTTTCTTGCTGTGAAAACCCTTCAGTACACCGGTCTTGCCCGTCGTCAGCAGCGCCTCGATCTGGCCGGGGGACAGCATCTTGCCGCTAACTTCTGGGTAGAACTTGAAGGCGCAGGCGCGACAGCCGATCACTCGCGGGGTGACAGCCAGTTCACTGCCGCACATGGGGCACTGGGCGTTCAGGCTATCCAGTACCGGCTTACCGTCGCCTTGCACGTTGCCCAGATCGATGTTCTGCACCTGGTCTGCAATGAAGGACTCCAGCTCGTCCAGGAACGCGTCGACGGTCAGTTCACCGGCCTCGATCATCTGTTGCTGTTCATGCCAGAGCGCGGTCATGTCTGGCGTGGTCGCAATCGCTGGCAACGCGGCGATGAACTCCAGACCCAACGCGGTAGGGATCAGTTTTTTCTTTTCTACCGCGTAGAACCCACGCTCCTGCAGCTTGGCCAGAACCGCGCCACGGGTCGCCGGAGTGCCGATGCCACCGTTTTCGCCTTTCTTGCCCTGGTCACGATCGATCAGCAGCTGCTTGATGCGCGGGTCTTTCACATACTTGGCGACTCGCCGTAGGTCCTTGAGCAGCTCGGCTTCGGTGTATAGCGGCAGGGGCTTGGTCTTTTCCTTGGCCACCGTAATGCCGTCGCATACCCCGGCGTCACCGACTTTCATATCCGCCAGCGCATCGAAGGGGCTCGCAACCTCGGCAGCGTCTGATGCGTCTTCGTCTTGCTCGTTTTCTTCAGTGACCTGCGCCGTCCAGCCGGGCTGCGTCACTTTGGTGGAGCGCGCAACGAAGGTGTGTCCGTTCACGCCAAAACGCACCTCGGCGCTGAGGTAGCGTTTTTCGGGCAAGAACTGCGCGACGTAGCGTTTGACGATGGCCAGGTACACGGCGCGTTCTTCGTCACTCAGCTGGGCAATGTCGATCTTCACTGCCGTTGGGATGATCGCGGTGTGCGCCGAAACCTTGCTGTCGTCGAAAGCCCGGCTTTTGCGTTCCGAATTTACTTCGGTGAACATCCCGGCTAGATCCGGCAGTGCCTGGCTAAGCAGGCTCAAGGTCTCCGGAGCCTCGGCAAATTGTTCGTCGGACAGGTAACTGCAATCGGACCGGTTGTAGGTGATGGCCTTGTACTTCTCACGCAGCGCCTGGGTCAGGGCAAGGGTTTTCTCGGCATCAATGCTGTGGGTCTTGCTCATGTACACCTGCAGGTCGAGCAACGCGAACGGCAAAGGTGCCGGGGTTTGCTTCTCCTCAACACGGGCCTCGATCACGTCTGCAGGTTTCTGCCGGCACGCATCGGCCACCTGGGTGGCATACGCCTCGTCGATGATGCGGTTCTTGTCATCAATTGGGGCATCAGCAGCCACCACGAGGCGGGCCTGGGGACGACTGTTACCAAAGGCCAGGCTTGCCGCTACCGTGTAGTAAAACGCACTGGCGTGACTCTTGTTGGCCAGGTAGCGGTTCACGATCAGACCCAGAATCGGGGTTTGCACGCGACCCACCGACAACACGCTTTTGACACCCTTGGCCCTACCGGCCAGGGTGCAGGCGCGGGTCATGTTGAAGCCGTACAACTGATCACCAATGCTGCGGGCCAGTGCCTTCTGGAACAGGCCGTAAAACTCGGTGTTGTCACGCAGGCCGTCCAAAGCTTTGCGGGCGGCATTGGCGTTCATGTCGTTGATCAGGATGCGTTTGACAGGCGCGGTGTTGCCAAAATGCACCAGGACCTCGTCGACCAGCAGTTGGCCTTCGTCGTCCGGGTCACCGGCGTGGACGATTTCCGAGGCGCGACCGATCAACTGCTGGACGATGCTCAGCTGGTCCTTGGTTCGTGCGATGGGCTGGTACTTGGCCGGGCGCAGCTTCAGAGGCAGGTCGGCCTGAACCCAGTTTTTATAATCGGGGTTGTGCACCTCAGGCGGGGCCAGTTCGAGCAGGTGGCCAACGCACCAGGTGACGATGTCGTGGCTGCCACACTCGAAATAGCCGTCCTTACGTATGACGGTGCCCAGCGCCTCGGCAATGACCTGGCCCAGGGCAGGCTTTTCCGCAATGAATACTCGCATGGTGTTCTCCTTGTCAGGATCTGGGGCTTATCCCCGGACCTTGCCGAACTTGTCGTTGATTTTTTGGGTGTAGCTCTGATCAGCACCGGGGCAGCTGTTGAGGTAGTCCTGGCGCGCCGTGGCGGTCTGGCTCCATTTGATGTTCCCGTGCTTCTTGACCAGGATGCTGAAGTAGTCCTGTTCGGCGCTGCGGCACTCACTGCCACCGCTGTTGCCGGTGAACTTGCCGTAGAGGCACAGCACGGACTTGCACGGATCACCGGCGAAAGCTGAGCCACTGCCCAGCAGGCACACTGCGAACAGCGCGCAGACCCGCGTTTTGCCGCGACCGCGCACGGCGTTGCCGGCGGCCTGACCCTGGCGGTCAGCCGTTTTGCTGTAGGTATTCATGTTTTTGCTCCTGCAGGCGCTTGGGTGCGCCGATGGGGGACTACATCGGTTAGCGGGTATCGTGAGCCTGCATAGGCTCAGGATCCGGCTCGACCTCGGGAGGCAGAGCCTTGTCCGCTTCGACCTGGACGGGTTTGGACGCGGTCTCTTTGGGGTTCCAGCGCTGCCGTTGTTCGGCCTGCATAGGCTTGGTGTCGGCCACTGCCACCCTGGCTTCGACGGTGCGGACCGGCACGGTGAGCGCGTCGATTTTTGAGGCATCACCGACAGGCAATGGCGGTGGCGGCAGCTTTTCTCGCGACTTGAACACCTCTTCCTCGTAGTAAAAAATCTTGCGAGCCAAAATCTTAAGGGCGGGCGTGGTTTTGGTTCCTTGTACGAAGATCAACTGTTTGTCATAAGGCAGCTCGTTGATGTCTTGGGGCAGCATCAAGGGCCGGGGCTGTTCGCTGTAACTGTCTGTTTGGCCTCGCGCACCCACCTCGTGCTTTTGCCTGTTCAACGACTGGTTATGGACGCGCACCGTGGTATTGCCCAAGCGCCTGCTGTACTCCTCGGCCAGCTTGATATCACCAGGGGCGAACACGATTTCGTTGTGAATCGCCTTCATGATGGCGTTGGCAGCTTCCTCGCCATAAATAGCGCGCAGCTGATCCTTTCCCTGAAAAATGAAGAAGAACCTCAGCCCCGCGCCTCGGGTCAATGCAGGCGCAGTCTCCAAGATTTCAATACGGCCCATGATGGCCAGCTCATCCATCAATAGGGCCAACTGGTACTTGTAGCGAAGCGTGCCGTCTGCACAGTGGCCGCCTTGCTCTGGTATGACTTTGGAGTTGAGCCGTATGGCCTGGGTGAAGAACAAATTCATCAGCGGGCCATACTTCTTCAGCGAACCCTCGGTGACGCTGAAGTACGCGGTCATCTTTTCTTCACGGGCTTTGGACAGGTCGATGTCGTCCCCTGACACTGCCCAGGCCACCGTCTTCTCGGCATACACCGACAACACGTCGCGCACGATGTCCACGGTGGTGGACCATCCGCTGCTCTTGTTTTTCGAGGCCTCAAGTACACCGTTTAGCTCGCGCAGTGTTTCAACGGTCAATGCATTAGGGCCGGTGCTGCGCAGCTCGATGATCTGTTGGGCCCACGTCCCCATCCCGGTACCCAAAGAGCCAATTTCATAGGCTTGGGGCAACGTGAAAGGCATGTCCGGCGTCTCCATCAGAAACAGCAGTACGGCGGTGAAGACGTTGCCCGCCTTGTTGTACCACTCCTGGTTCTTGGGGTTGTCGGAGACGAACAGCACCCTGGCAATCGTGCGAATCTCCCCCAGCCGGTAGAGTGGATCGCGGTTGATCGCGCTCAGGGGGTTCCAGCGGTGCGTTTCCAGGCGTTCCGGCGAAAAGCGGTAGACCTTGTGACCTGCTGATGCACGAAACCCCGAGGTGATTTCCCAGTTTTCGAATTTCGGATCGTTGACCACCATTGAATCGGGGTAACTGAGCAGGTTCGGGATCACGGCCCCGACTCCTTTCCCGGTGCCTGGTGGTGCGGCCAGCATCACGAACTGTTGCCCGTAACTGGCCAGAAACGAATCCTCAGTGGGGTGCTTGCCCAAGAGGAACGCGGGATGCTCATCGATCCGTTTTTGTGGGTTGGTCGGGCTGATGGGTTTGGATTTAGCTCTGGCCATCAGCGGCTCCCTGCTTGACGCTCAATCGCCTGGGCTTCGTTGCTTTGGGCCTGAAGGCTTTGTTGCAGGGCTATGGCCACCTGCTGATTGGCCTGGATCTGCCTGAGCGATGCATTGATCTCATCGAGCTTTGCGAGTGCGATATAAATTCCCCAAACTGCAATGAAGACAACGCCCAGCGCAATGGGCGAGGGCAAACCCAAAAAGAGAAGGGGTTTCGATTCTTTTGATTGTTCCATTGGGGCTCTCCTGCAAGGTGCTTCCGGACACAGCTCGGCTACAGGCGGCTGATAGCCGTCTGCGTGGCGGTGCATGGAAAGGTTTGAAAATGCGTGAGTATCAGGGGCGATGCGGGTGCAATGCCTACTTGCTGGTGTTCTTGTACTCGCCTTGATACTCGAACTGGCGCAGCTCGCGGTTGTTGGCAAAACGGGCATCACCGTGCAGCGAGGTCTTGGGATTCAAGCCTATGAAAACGGCCATCAGCGTGATGCCGACCGGCAAGAAGGTGAGGGCAGCGGTCACACACCATGACCACGGCACATACAGCATTCGCATGTCGTTCCAGGGCAGCTTGCGGGCATCCCACAGCGTGTCCCAGGACAAGCCCGCGAAGTGGCCTTGAGTCAGGTGCAGAAACATCGCCCCCCCTGCGTACAGTCCGATCACGAAGCACACAGCCATCATGAACACGATTGATAACGAGACTTTCCACCACATGGCGCTCTCCTAGGCGGCTCGTAGACGCTGGCCATTGAGCAAGGCCAGCTTGTGTTGGGGTTCGTAATGCACTTCTTCGATGTAGGTATCTTCCATGTACACCACCACGTCGAACGAAGTCCGTACCAGGCGTTCGATGTACTCGTAATCCAAGCCTTTTCC
>NZ_AWQP01000012.1:0-12753 GCF_000972175.1 Pseudomonas syringae pv. coryli str. NCPPB 4273
GCAAGCTCGCTCCCACGAAAACTTGTGTGTAACGCTGAGCGCGGAGCATGTTGCGGGCACTTATCGTTCCTCACGCTCCGCGTGGGAATGCATTTCGTGACGCTCCGCGTCACAGCTACATGCTGTATCGGGCTGGACAGAAATTTTTGTGGGAGTGAGCTTGCTCACGAAGACTTTGGTCCAACCGCCATATTTCCCGGGGGCTGCAGCGGCCTCTTCGCGAGCAAGCTCGCTCCCACGAAAACTTGTGTGTAACGCTGAGCGCGGCGCATGTTGCGGGCACTTATCGTTCCTCACGCTCCGCGTGGGAATGCATTTCGTGACGCTCCGCGTCACAGCTACATGCTGTATCGGGCTGGACAGAAATCTTGGTGGGAGTGAGCTTGCTCACGAAGACTTTGGTCCAAACACCATATCTCCGGTGGCTTCACCGGCCTCTTCGCGAGCAAGCTCGCTCCCACGAAGACTTGTGTGTAACGCTGAGCGCGGAGCATGTTGCGGGCACTTATCGTTCCTCACGCACCGTGGACTGCATTTCGTGACGCTCCGCGTCACAGCTACATGCTGTATCGGGCTGGACAGAAATCTTGGTGGGAGTGAGCTTGCTCACGAAGACTTTGGTCCAAACGCCATATTTCCCGGTGCTGCACCGACCTCTTCGCGAGCAAGCTCGCTCCCACCAAGACTGTGTATTACGCTGAGCGCGGAGCATGGACACGATGGCGTTCTTAGGGATACCTCTCGTTCCGCACGCTCCAGCGTGGTAATGCATTTGGTAACGCTCTGCGTCACATGGCATTGATAGCCATACGCCACGCGCGCGAGTAATACCGGGTATTTCCGGTGCCTGAACAGCTTCGCGTTGGCGGCAAGCATGGATCGTGGCACGATGGTCCGGTTATCGAACCGGACTTCCTGACCATGCCGCACTCAACACCCAAGAATTTTTCACTGATCGCCGCTATCGACCTGGGCTCCAACAGCTTTCATATGGTTGTGGCAAAAGCCAATCAGGGCGAGATTCGCATTCTTGAGCGCCTGGGCGAGAAGGTGCAGTTGGCCGCTGGCATCGACGAAGAGCGCCAGTTGACCGAAGAATCCATGCAACGCGGTCTCGACTGCCTGAAACGCTTCGCCCAGTTGATCAACGGGCTGCCGCTCGGTGCGGTGCGCATCGTGGGCACCAATGCCCTGCGCGAGGCGCGTAACCGCAACGACTTCATTCACCGCGCCGAAGAAATCCTCGGCCACCCGGTGGAAGTGATTTCCGGCCGCGAAGAAGCGCGCCTCATTTACCTGGGCGTCTCCCACACGCTGGCCGACACCCCGGGCAAACGTCTGGTCGCCGATATCGGCGGCGGTAGTACCGAATTCATCATCGGCCAGCGCTTCGAGCCGCTGCTGCGTGAAAGCTTGCAGATGGGCTGCGTGAGTTTTACCCAGCGCTACTTCCGCGACGGCAAGGTGACACCGGCCCGGTACGCTCAGGCCTATACCGCTGCCCGTCTGGAAATCATGAGCATCGAACACGCGCTGCATCGCCTCAAGTGGGATGAAGCGATCGGTTCGTCAGGCACCATTCGTGCTATCGGCGTGGCGCTCAAGGCCAATGGTTACGGCGCTGGCGAGGTCAACGCCGAAGGGCTGGCCTGGCTCAAGCGCAAGCTGTTCAAGCTGGGTGACGTGGAAAAGATCGACTTCGACGGCATCAAACCCGACCGTCGCGCCATTTTTCCCGCAGGCCTGGCGATTCTGGAAGCCATCTTCGACGCCCTCGAGCTCAAGCGCATGGATCACTGCGAAGGTGCCCTGCGTGAAGGCGTGTTGTATGACCTGATGGGCCGCCATCATCACGAAGACGTGCGTGAGCGTACGCTCAGCTCGCTGATGGAGCGTTATCACGTCGATCTGGAGCAGGCCGCACGCGTTGAAGCCAAGGCGCTGCATGCGCTGGAGCAGGTTGCCGAGAGTTGGGACCTGCAGCACGAAAGCTACGCCGAACTGCTGAGCTGGGCGGCCAAGGTGCACGAGATCGGCCTGGACATCGCTCACTATCACTACCACAAGCACGGCGCGTACCTGATCGAGCACTCCGACCTTGCCGGTTTCTCACGCGAAGACCAGCAAATGCTTGCACTGCTGGTGCGCGGTCATCGCCGTAATATTCCCAAGGACAAGTTCGCCGAGTTCGGCGATGAAGGCATCAAGCTGATTCGCCTGTGCGTGCTGTTGCGCTTTGCGATTCTGTTTCACCACATTCGTGGCACCCAGGAGATGCCACGTGTGACGTTGCGTGCCGACGGCCCGAATCTGGACGCCGAATTCCCGAAAGGCTGGCTGGAAAACAACCAGCTGACTCAGGCCGACTTCGCGCTGGAAGCGGAGTGGCTGACCCGAGTCGGCATCGTCTTCAGCGTACGCTGAGTACCGGGTTGCTCAGGCGCTCCAAAAGAGTCGCCTGGGCGCTTCGCGGGTTCTGATTACCGGTCGGCGTGCTGCGCACGTAACGCCCGTCCGACTGCAACAGCCAGCTGTGGGTGTTGTCGGTCAGGTAGCTTTCCAGTTCCTTCTTCACACGCAGAATCAACTTCTTGCCTTCCACCGGGAAGCAGGTCTCGACGCGCTTGTCGAGGTTGCGCTCCATCCAGTCGGCACTCGACAGGAACATCTGCTCGTCTCCGCCGTTGAGGAAGTAGAACACTCGCGTGTGCTCCAGGAAGCGGCCGATGATCGAGCGCACATGGATGTTGTGCGAAACCCCGGCGATGCCCGGACGCAGACAGCACATGCCGCGCACCACCAGATCGATGCGCACACCGGACTGGCTGGCCTTGTACAACGCCCGGATGATCTTCGGATCGGTCAGCGAGTTGAACTTGGCGATGATGTGCGCAGGCTTGCCGTCGAGCGCAAATTGCGTCTCGCGGGCGATCATGTCGAGCATGCCTTTCTTGAGCGTGAACGGCGCATGCAGCAGCTTCTTCATGCGCAGCGTCTTGCCCATGCCGATCAACTGGCTGAACAGTTTGCCGACGTCTTCACACAACGCGTCATCGGAGGTCAGCAAGCTGTAGTCGGTATACAGACGTGCGTTACCGGCGTGGTAGTTGCCGGTCCCGAGATGCGCATAACGCACGATCTCGCCCGCTTCGCGACGCAGGATCAACATCATCTTGGCGTGGGTCTTGAAGCCGACCACGCCGTAGATCACCACCGCACCGGCAGCCTGCAGGCGGCTGGCCAGTTGCAGGTTGGACTCTTCGTCGAAACGCGCACGCAACTCGATCACCGCAGTGACTTCCTTGCCGTTACGCGCGGCATCGACCAGCGCATCGACGATTTCCGAGTTCGCGCCACTGCGATACAGCGTCTGGCGTACTGCGAGCACGTGCGGGTCTTTGGCCGCCTGGCGCAGCAGGTCGACCACCGGCGTGAACGACTCGAAAGGGTGCAGCAACAGGATGTCCTGCTTGCTGACCACGCTGAAAACGTTTTCGCTGTTCTGCAGCAGCTTGGGGATGGCTGGCGTGAACGGCGGGTATTGCAATTCGGGGTGGCTGTCCAGGCCGGTGATGCTGAACAGACGCGTCAGGTTGACCGGGCCATTCACCTGATACAGCTCGGACTCGTGCAGGTTGAACTGCTTGAGCAGGTAGTCCGACAGGTGTTTCGGGCAGGTGTCCGCCACTTCCAGACGTACCGCATCACCATAGCGACGCGAGAACAGCTCGCCACGCAGTGCGCGCGCCAGGTCTTCCACGTCTTCGGAGTCCAGCGCCAGGTCGGCGTTGCGGGTCAGGCGGAACTGGTAGCAGCCCTTGACCTTCATGCCCTGGAACAGATCGTCAGCGTGGGCGTGGATCATCGACGACAGGAACACGAAGTTATCGCCAGGCCCGCAGACCTCTTCCGGCACCTTGATCACACGCGGCAGCAGACGCGGCGCGGGAATGATCGCAAGACCGGAGTCGCGCCCGAAGGCATCGATACCTTCCAGTTCGACGATGAAGTTCAGGCTCTTGTTGACCAGCAACGGGAACGGGTGCGTCGGGTCGAGACCGATCGGGGTGATGATCGGCGCGATCTCGTCGCGGAAATAGCGTCGTACCCAGGCCTTGAGCTTGGCCGTCCAGTGACGGCGGCGAATGAAGCGGACCTGATGTTTCTCCAGCTCCGGCAACAGAATATCGTTGAGGATCGCGTACTGACGATCCACATGACCGTGGACCAGCTCGCTGATCCTGGCCAGCGCCTGATGCGGCTGCAGACCGTCGGCGCCCGCCTGTTCACGGGCAAAGGTGATCTGCTTCTTCAGGCCTGCAACACGAATCTCGAAGAACTCATCGAGGTTGCTGGAGAAGATCAGCAGAAACTTCAGCCGCTCCAGCAATGGGTAGGACTCATCGAGCGCCTGTTCCAGAACCCGGATATTGAACTGCAGTTGCGACAGTTCACGGTGGATATACAGGCTGCTGTCGTCCAGGTTTGGCGCGACGATAGCGGGCACCGCAGCGACGGGTGCCTCGATGGCCGGGATTACTTCGATGTCAGGTTCGACCACGGGCGTTGCCTCCGGGACATCGACTTGAACAGCGGCTTCGATGAGTGCTTCGGTATTCATGAATGTTCCTGTGAGGCTATTGCCCCTTCAACAGTTGAGCGGCGCGAACAGCAAAGTAGGTAAGAATGCCGTCGGCGCCGGCGCGTTTGAAGGCAGTGAGGGACTCGAGAATCACCCCTTCACTCAGCCAACCGTTCTGGATTGCGGCCATGTGCATCGCGTATTCACCGCTGACCTGATAAACAAAGGTCGGCACTTTGAACTCATCCTTGACCCTGTACAGAATGTCCAGATAAGGCATGCCTGGCTTGACCATGACCATGTCGGCGCCTTCGGCAAGGTCGGCGGCCACTTCGTGCAGTGCCTCGTTGCTGTTGGCCGGGTCCATCTGATAGGAAGCCTTGTTGGCCTTGCCCAGATTCAGGGAGGAACCCACCGCATCACGGAACGGACCGTAGTAGGCACTGGCGTACTTGGCCGAATAGGCCATGATCCTGACATTCACATGCCCGGCCAGCTCCAAAGACTCGCGGATGGCCTGAATGCGACCGTCCATCATGTCCGACGGCGCGACCACCTGAGCACCGGCCTCGGCGTGCGACAGCGCCTGTTTCACCAGCGCGTCGACAGTGATGTCGTTCTGAACGTAGCCCTCTTCGTCGAGGATGCCGTCCTGGCCATGCGTGGTGAAAGGGTCCAGCGCCACATCAGTGATGACGCCCAGCTCCGGGAAACGGTCACGCAGGGCGCGGGTTGCGCGCTGGGCGATGCCGTCCGGGTTCCAGGCTTCGGCACCGTCGAGGGATTTCTTTTCCGGCGGTGTCACCGGGAACAGCGCCAGCGCAGGGATACCCAGTGCGACCCAGTGCTCGGCTTCCTTGAGCAACAGATCAACGCTCAAGCGCTCGACGCCAGGCATCGAGGCGATGGATTCACGACGGTTTTCACCATCGAGAACAAATACGGGAAGAATCAGATCGTCGACAGTGACAACGTTTTCACGCACCAGCCGACGGGAAAAGTCGTCGCGGCGATTACGGCGCAGACGAGTGAGAGGAAACAGGCGGTTAGCGGGGGTAAAGCTCACGGCGAGACTCCTGAGCCCGCTTACGCGGGCAAGCGCGACAGTTATAAGCCGCCATTATGACCAATGTGTGACAGTCATGGTTCGACCTGCGACTGCACGTCGCGGTCACGGCCTTAAAGGGGATACGACCATTGTGGTTGCAAGAATCTTTAACGTCGAGACACATATGGACACTTTCATGATTGCCTTGGGCGCGTTAGGCTGCGCGTTCATTTCGCCAGCATCCAGACAATGCTCCAGAATTTCTTGAACGAATTCGGCTACTTTGCCCTGTTCCTCGGCACCTTTTTTGAAGGCGAGACCATTCTGGTTCTTGCCGGATTTCTGGCGTTCCGCGGATACATGGACCTCAACATCGTCATCCTTGTGGCCTTTTTTGGCAGTTATGCGGGCGACCAGTTGTGGTATTTCATGGGGCGCAAGCACGGCCGCAAGCTTCTGGCGCGCAAGCCTCGCTGGCAACTCATGGGCGACAAGGCGCTACGACTGGTCCGCAAGCACCCGGACATCTGGGTATTGGGCTTCCGCTTCGTGTACGGTTTGCGAACGGTCATGCCTGTGGCCATCGGCCTGTCGGGTTATCCACCGGGTCGTTATCTTCTGCTGAACGGTATCGGCGCGGCTGTCTGGGCTGCGGCGCTGGGTTCGGCTGCTTACCACTTCGGCGCGGTGCTCGAAGGCTTGCTGGGTAACGTCAAGAAATATGAACTCTGGGTGCTGGGCGCGCTGGTTCTGCTGGGGCTGGCCCTGTGGATACGCAGACGCATCAAAAACGCCCGTATCGCCCGTGAAGAGCGTGAAGAGCGTGAAGAAAAGAGCCGCTTCTGCGCATCGGCAGCGGCCTCCGACCTGGAAACGCCGGTCACCGTGCCCGTCGATCTGACGAAAAAATCCGACGAATAAACGCCCCGCCCCCTCCCGAGCGTAGGCTGACAGGCCTCGCTCGGCGACAGCGCGACCACCGCCCTCCCCATGCACCTTGTGCGCAGCCAGCTTTTGCGCAGCCGACAATGCCTCAACTGAACACTCGGCCCGTAAAGCGATCAACTGAACAGACAAATTAAAACAAGCCTCAGGTTGATCGAGCAAAAGGAGCCGAATCGATGCAGAAAAAAGTGGCTGTAATCCTCTCCGGCTGTGGCGTCTACGACGGTGCCGAGATTCACGAAAGCGTTCTCACCCTGTTGCGTCTGGATCAGCGTGGTGCGCAGGTTCAGTGCTTCGCGCCCGACATCACTCAGCATCACGTCATCAATCACCTGAACGGTGAGGAAATGTCCGAGTCGCGCAATGTGCTGGTCGAGTCTGCGCGCATTGCACGAGGCGAAGTGAAGGACATCCGCGAAGCAAATGCCGAAGACTTTGATGCCCTGATCATCCCGGGCGGCTTCGGCTCGGCAAAGAACCTTTCCGACCTTGCCCTGCAAGGCCCGGCCTGCCAGGTCGAAGCGGGATTGCTGGAGCTCGCCGAGGCGTTTGCCGAAGCCGGCAAACCGGTCGGTCTGATCTGCATCACCCCGGCACTCGCGGCCAAGATCTATGGCCCCGGCGTGACCTGCACCATCGGCAACGACCCTGAAACCGCTGCGGCCATCACCAAAATGGGCGGCAGCCATGCGGAATGCGCCGTTGATGACATCGTCGAGGACGAGGCACGAAAACTGGTCAGCACACCTGCCTATATGGTCGCCAAGAGCATCAGCGAGGCAGCCTCGGGCATCAACAAGCTGGTTGACCGCGTGCTGGAACTGACTCACGAGGGCGATGCCTGACCGTCGCCCTGCCTGCAAAACACCGCCCGTCAGGCGAGCGGTATTTTGCAGGCCGGCCATGGTGATCCATCCGGGCTTTATGCTGTACTGTATGCATGAACAGTATATGAGTAATGCCAGATGTCCAGCCTCTATCCGGTTCGTGGCCGAGGTACTGCCAGCAATCCGCATAACCGCTTCGCGCCCAGTCAGTCGGTGGCCGAAGACGATGGCTGGTACCAGGAAGTGCCGCTCACGCAAGGTACTCAGGTCACCAGCGAAACAGCCAAAAGCATCATTACCCGCAACAGCTCGCAGGATATCCCCTTTGACAGGTCGATCAACCCTTACCGGGGCTGCGAGCACGGCTGCATCTATTGTTTCGCCAGACCCAGCCACGCCTATTGGGACATGTCGCCGGGCCTGGACTTCGAGACCAAGCTGATCGCCAAGACCAACGCGGCGGCGCTGCTGGAGCAACAACTGTCCAAACCCGGCTACCGCTGCGCGCCCATCACCCTCGGGGCCAATACCGACCCTTACCAGCCGATCGAGCGTGAGTACCGCATCACCCGGGCGACGCTGGAGGTGTTACTGCGTTATCGACATCCGGTCAGCATCATTACCAAAGGCTCGCTGATCCTGCGCGATCTGGATCTGCTGGCAGAAATGGCCAGACTGCGGCTGGTGTCGGTGTTCATCAGCCTGACGACGCTGGATGACGAGCTCAAATGCATCCTCGAACCCAGGGCCGCAGCGCCCAAGGCCCGCCTGCGGGCCATTCGGGTATTGCGTCAGGCGGGCGTACCGGTCGGTGTGCTGTGTGCGCCGATGATCCCGATGATCAACGACAGCGAGCTCGAGGCACTGCTGAGCGAAGCGAAGGCTGCGGGCGCCCTGAGCGCCAGCTACGTGATGCTGCGCCTGCCGCTGGAAGTCGCGCCGCTGTTCGACGAGTGGCTGAAGACGCATTACCCGCAACGCGCCGAGCATGTCATGAGTCTGATTCGTCAAAGTCGCGGCGGAGCCGTGTACGACAGCACGTTTGGTTCTCGAATGCGTGGCGAAGGACCGTTTGCCGACCTGCTGGCTCAACGCTATGCCTTGGCAATCAAACGACTCGGATTGAACAAACGGGGTGGATTTGCACTCGATTGCGATGCGTTTTGTCCGCCGGGAGGGCAAATGTCGCTGCTGTGACGAACTTGGTACTATCGTGCAAACCCGCGTCCCAGAGCCATCGCATTCAGTTTCGTTTAAGCTTCGGCGATTAGTCTGTAACTCGGAGTGTCATCAGCGATAGCGCTCAAGGGATTTGTTCGTGATGCCCTTCAGAGAGGGATCACATCCGGCTCTGGTCAAACAGGCATGAAGAATCCACATCAATTCGTCAGAGAGGATGAAGACATGACAGACATCGGTAAACAGCATTCGGCTACGTCGTCCAGCACATCAAGCCATTCAGACAGCGCCGACGTAGCGTTGAAACATATCGTCGATGGCTTTGTACATTTCCGTAAAGAGGTCTTCCCCCAGCAGGAAGAGCTGTTCAAGAAGCTGGCGACTGCCCAATCGCCACGTGCCATGTTCATCACCTGCGCCGACTCGCGCATCGTGCCCGAATTGATTACCCAAAGTTCGCCAGGCGACCTGTTCGTCACGCGTAACGTCGGCAACGTCGTACCGCCGTATGGCCAGATGAACGGCGGCGTGTCCACCGCTCTGGAATACGCAGTGGTTGCACTGGGTGTGCAGCACATCATCGTTTGCGGACACTCTGACTGCGGCGCCATGCGCGCAGTGCTCAACCCCGACAGCCTGGACAAGATGCCTACGGTAAAAGCCTGGTTGCGCCATGCCGAGGTTGCCCGCACGGTGGTCGAGCAGAACTGCAGCTGCAGCGGCGAACTGGAAACCATGCAGGTCCTGACTCAGGAAAACGTGATTTCCCAGTTGCAACACCTGCGCACCCACCCTTCGGTCGCAGCGAAAATGGCCAGTGGCCAATTGTTCATTCACGGCTGGGTCTACAGCATCGAAACCAGCGAGATCCTGGCTTATGACGCCGAGCTCGATCGTTTCATACCGCTCGACGGTACGGGACCGACGCCGATGGCTTCACCGAAAGCACGCTTTTCAGCCGACTGATCACCAGCCCGACTGACGGCAAGCCCTTCTTAATCAGCTGATGGCGACTGCGCAGGATGCGCGTCGCCCGTCTTGCCTCGTCTGAAGAATCCCGGAGAAGCGTCATGGGTATTACAGCATTGAAAACCGCTTTACCACGGGAGCTGCTCGCTTCCGTGGTCGTGTTCCTGGTCGCCCTGCCGCTGTGCATGGGGATCGCCATTGCATCCGGCATGCCTCCGGCCAAAGGTCTGATCACCGGCATCGTGGGCGGGCTGATAGTCGGCTGGATAGCCGGTTCGCCGTTGCAGGTCAGCGGTCCCGCAGCCGGTCTGGCAGTACTGGTTTTTGAAGTGGTGCGCGAGCACGGCATGGCCATGCTGGGTCCTATTCTGGTACTCGCCGGACTGCTTCAGCTGCTGGCAGGTCGATTCAAGCTTGGTTGCTGGTTCCGCGTCACGGCGCCTGCGGTGGTCTATGGCATGCTCGCCGGTATCGGCGTGCTGATCGTACTGTCACAGGCACACGTGATGTTCGACAGCGGCCCCAAACCCTCCGGGCTGGACAATCTGATCGCCTTCCCTTCCACACTGATCCAGGCCTTCGGACCCGGTACCGGCATGCAGGCCGGTATGCTCGGTCTGGGCACCATGCTGATCATGTGGGGCTGGGAAAAACTCCGTCCGCAGTCTTTGCGCTTCGTACCCGGCGCGCTGCTGGGCGTGGGTATCGCCACTGGCATCAGCCTGTTCATGGCCTTGCAGGTCAAGCGTGTCGAAGTGCCTGACAACCTGGCCGACGCCATCGACTGGCTTCGCCCGGCCGACCTGATGAATCTGGCCGACCCGGCCATTCTGGTTGCCGCGATCGTCGTAGCCTTCATCGCCAGTGCCGAAACGCTGCTTTCTGCCTCGGCGGTTGACCGCATGCACAGTGGCCAGCGTTCGGACTTCGACAAGGAACTCAGCGCTCAAGGCGTGGGCAACATGCTCTGCGGCCTCCTCGGTGCGTTGCCGATGACCGGCGTTATCGTACGCAGCTCGGCCAACGTCCAGGCCGGTGCCACCACGCGCTTCTCGACGATCTTCCACGGCCTGTGGCTGCTGGCGTTCGTGTTGCTGCTGTCAAGCGTACTGCAGAGCATTCCGGTCGCGAGCCTGGCTGGCGTGCTGGTCTACACCGGCCTGAAGCTGGTCGATCTGAAGGCGTTTCGCGGTCTGGGCCGCTATGGCCGGATGCCGATGTTCACCTATGCGGCGACTGCCATAGCGATCATCTTCACCGACCTGCTGACCGGTGTACTGGTCGGTTTCGGCCTGACTCTGGTGAAGCTGGCGTTCAAGGCTTCGCGTCTGAAGATCAATGTGGTCGAACTGGCGGGCGAGAAGGAATTCGAGCTGCGTCTGGTCGGTGCCGCAACGTTCCTCAAGGTGCCGGCGCTGACTCAGGCACTGGGCACTATCCCGCAGGGCAGCACGGTGCATGTGCCGTTGGGCAATCTGTCCTATATCGACCACTCGTGTCTGGAACTGCTGGAAGAATGGGGTCGTTCCAATGCCGCTCATGGCACCCGGTTGCTGATCGAATCGCGTGGCTTGAAGCGTCGTCTTGAAGGGCGGATCTACACGACAACGGGGATCGGCTCGGGCGCCGCCTGATAGTCGTTGCCCTGTTATCACAGCCCCGGAAACATGGGAGCCGGATGGGTCTTCGCGTAGCAGCGGAGCGATATCCGGCTCCTTCCATTGCCGGCGAAGACAGTGATTCGGGCCTCTGAATCAGACCGCGGAGCGCTCCAGCTCCAGGCCGACGCCCAATTGCCGTGACAGGCTTGGCCAGCGCTGCCAGGCCGCCCCCGTTGAAGGGCTGATCAGCTTCTCGCGATAGGCCTCGACCGAGTCCAGCGCGAAACTCTCCTCATCAAGCAGCTCATCGACAGCATGGTGCACCGCTTCGTCCAGCTGGTTGGCAAATTGCTCGCCGATCAACTGGTGGGCAATCACGCTGGCGACCGTGGTATTGGACGGTATCAGCGGCTGACCGAAATGCTTGATGTACAAGTCATTCACTTCCTCGACCAGCCGGTGGGCCAGATAAGCCTCGTCCAGCAGGCTTTCCAGACCTTCGTGCCCATCCATGATGGAAGGCGGAGCCGCGAAAAAATGCTCGGCGATTTTCAGCACCGGCTTTATCTGCCCTTCGATCCCGGCCTCCAGCGCGACCTCATGAGCAGCGTCCAGCAGATCGGGGACCAGATCGATATAGGCCGTGACGAAACGCGTCAGTACGTCTTTCGCGTCGACTTCCGGCAGGTGAATGGCGGGATGGAGATGTGGGAGCTTTTGTTCCAACTGTTGCAGTAAGTGGCCGGTCCGGGCCTCATGTTGATGGGCTAGTTGTATCTGCTCGCGCAATGCGGCGGTGTTCATGGCTGCTGGCACTCCTTGAGGCGTCAGACCCCGTGGTTGGTTGATGAAGAGTCATACGTTAGCTTGCTTAACTAACCGCCTAAGACGGTTTTGCTATATGCGACTCACAGTTAGATATTTCGGCTATATCAAGGTATCTTTTGCTCAATTTCTGACCAAATACGGCTGCCGTGCCCGGCTATGCGGACGCGCTGCAGCTCGCGTTTTGCATAAGCAGGCTACTCTGAAGTCGCCCGCAGCTCTTTCGACACGCGGTCCGACATAAAAAGTGAGCCACGCATGAGCCAGCCTCTTTTGTCCAAACGGCTCGTTCTGCGTTTGACGTGTTTAATAGTGATCATGCTGATGTGCGGATTGGCATTGCCGTCGCTCTACGGCATGCTGACCGGACATGGCAGGACCGGCGTGCAGGGCCAGGACGCTTCGCGCCAGGTCGAGGTGCAATTCACCGCCGGCAACGCGGCCGGGATGACCTGGGCGTTCTACCCGCAGTCCCGCCATATCCAGGTCCACCCCGGCGCGGTCAACGAGATGATCTTCATCGCGCAGAACCCGACCGACAGGCCGATGAAAGCCCAGGCCGTACCGGGTATTTCGCCTGTAAAGGCGGCAGCGTGGTTTCACAAGACCGAATGCTTCTGCTTCACCCAACAGACATTGCAACCGGGCGAGCGCATCGAGATGCCGGTGCGCTTCATCGTCGACCGTGACCTGCCCGACGATGTAAAAAGTCTGACGCTGGCTTATACGCTGTTCGATGTCACCACACGCTAGGCGCTGTACGAAAAGTCGGCGAGC
>NZ_AWQP01000013.1:0-1662 GCF_000972175.1 Pseudomonas syringae pv. coryli str. NCPPB 4273
GGCCCAGACTGTGTAAAAACCCAAGGTAAACCTTTGCTATGATTCCCCAGGATTTCATTGCAAGGGTTGCCCATGAAACGCTTCATTCAAGGTGAACACCGAGGTCAAAGTACCTTGCTTCCCGAGAGTCTCGACGATTACGTCAGCGACACCAATCCGGTGCGCGTTGTCGATGTCTTTGTGGATGAGCTCGACCTGATCACCTTGGGTTTTGAAAGCGCTGTCCCCGCTGAAACGGGCCGACCTGCCTACCATCCTGCAGTCATGCTGAAGATCTACATCTACGGCTATCTCAACCGTATCCAGTCAAGCCGACGCCTTGAGCGCGAGGCGCAGCGCAACGTCGAGCTGATGTGGTTGACCGGTCGCCTGATGCCGGATTTCAAGACCATCGCCAATTTTCGCAAAGACAATGCAAAGGGCATTCGAGGAGTCTGTCGGCAGTTTGTCGTGCTGTGTCAACAATTGGGGCTTTTCTCGGAACATTTCGTTGCCATCGATGGCAGTAAATTCAAGGCGGTCAATCATCGCGACCGCAATTTCACCAGTGCCAAACTGAAGCGTCGGATGGAAGAGATTGAATCAAGCATTGCCCTTTATCTAAAGGGGTTGGATGCGGCTGATCGGGAAGAGCCCAAGACCGCAGGCCCCAAGAGCGGCCTAGAGGAGAAGATCGCCAAATTGAAGGAGCAAATGAAGGCGTTGCAGACCATCGAGGTACAGCTTGAAGAATCCCCGGACAAACAAATTTCGCTGACCGATCCGGACGCGCGCTCAATGATGAGCAGTGGAGGAAAAGGTATCGTGGGTTACAACGTACAGACCGCGGTGGATACCAAGCACCATTTGATCGTCGCGCACGAGGTGATCAATGTGGGTCACGACCTTGATCAACTTAGTTCGATGGCCCAGCAGGCCCGTGAGGTGATGCAAGTCGAATCGTTGTCGGTGGTGGCGGACCGCGGGTATTACAAAAGCGGAGAAATCCTGGCCTGTCACGAGGCAGGGATCACAGCTTATGTACCAAAAACGCTGAGCTCGCGGGCCAAATTTGATGGTCGCTTCGGCAATGACGAGTTTGTTTACGACGCGGACAACGATGTGTACGTCTGCCCCGCCAATCAAGTGCTGATCTGGCGCAACTCTTACATCGACAAGGGCAGGAAGCTGGACGTTTACTGGCGCTCCAACTGCCAGGCCTGCTCGATAAAGGCGCAATGCACACCGGCCAGAGAGCGAAAAATTCGGCGCTGGGAACATGAGGCAGTACTGGAAGAAATGCAGGCCCGCCTGGCTAACGAGCCGCAGGTAATGACCATCCGCAAGCAGACCGTCGAGCACCCCTTCGGGACTCTCAAGCAGTGGATGGGTGCAACGCATTTTCTGACGCGACGGCTTGGCGGAGTGAGCACCGAAATGAGTTTGAACGTGCTTGCTTATAACTTGAAGCGGGTAATGAACATCCTCGGCACGCAGAATCTTGTAAAAGCGCTGGCGGCTTGAAAAGCCTCCATTGCGCCCGATAAAAGGGGCTGTAAAGCGCTATTAACGGCCTTGAGGGCGGATTAGAGCGATGGCAGGACTTTCAAGGCGTTCCGGCTAGCCAAGTATCGTCTGCGCTACGCGCAGCCGATACTTGGGCTGGTTTTTACACACTCTGGG
>NZ_AWQP01000014.1:0-80145 GCF_000972175.1 Pseudomonas syringae pv. coryli str. NCPPB 4273
GGCCGGAAACGGAGCCAGGATTTTGGTTACTTTGATCCTTCAAAGTCACTCGCCGAGGGGCGAAAAGGTGACTTGAGCCGGACCTCAATCCACCTGACATCCCAGAGCCGCCGTGTGACGCAGAGCGTCACGAACTGCATTCCCACGCGGAGCATGGGAACGATAGTCATCAGTTCCAGAGCCGCGCCTGTAGCATGGGAACGATAGTCATCAGTTCCCAAGCTGTGCCTTTTAGCCAAATCCAAAGGCGCCTGAATCAGCGGCGCCTGAACAGCGGCAGCGGCTCGTCGGTCGCGGCCTGATAGGTGACTGAGAAGTCCTTCAGACCTTCCAGCGCCTCGTACGGATCCTTGTCGGCACGCACCGCAAACGCATCGAAGCCACAGCGGCGCATGTAGAACAACTGATCGCGCAACACGTCGCCAATGGCACGCAGCTCACCCTTGTAACCATAACGATCACGCAACAGGCGCGCATTCGAGAAGCTGCGACCATCTGTGAAGGCCGGAAAATTCAAAGCGATGACCTGAAACTGGTCGACATCCTCGCCGATTTCCTCGGCCTCTTCATCACTGTCCAGCCACACACCCAGACCACCGTCACGTGCCTTCAGCGAATGCGCGTGTTCGCGCCACAGCGCCAGCGGCACGATCAGGTCGTCGCAGTTCGACAGGCTGTCAAAGGTCGTGTCCTTGGGCAGCAGATGCCAGGTTTCATCGATGACTTCGTTGTTCTTAATGATTCGCTGCATAGACGCGCTCCTTGAAAGGGTCAATGCCAATACGTTGGTAGGTGTCGATGAAACGCTCGTCTTCAGTCCGTTTTTCAACGTAGACGTCGATCAGCTTCTCGATCACGTCCGGCATCGCCTCCTGCGCAAAGGAGGGGCCGAGAATCTTGCCCAGGCTCGCGTCACGGCTGGCGCTGCCGCCAAGCGAGACCTGATAGAACTCTTCACCTTTCTTGTCCACGCCCAGCACGCCGATATGGCCGACATGGTGGTGCCCGCAGGCGTTCATGCAACCGGAAATATTCAGGTCCAGCTCGCCGATATCGAACAGGTAGTCCAGATCGTCGAAACGGCGCTGGATGGATTCGGCGATCGGGATCGACTTGGCATTGGCCAGCGAGCAGAAATCACCGCCCGGGCAGCAGATGATGTCGGTCAGAAGGCCAATGTTCGGTGTGGCGAAACCATTGTCGCGCAGCTCGTTCCACAGGGTGAACAGCTCACTCTGCTCGACATCGGCAAGGATGATGTTCTGCTCGTGAGAAGTGCGCAGTTGACCGAAGCTGTAGCGATCGGCCAGGTCGGCAATGGCGTCCAGTTGTTTGTCGGTCACATCGCCCGGCGCGACGCCGGTTGGTTTGAGCGACAGGGTCACGGCAATGTAGCCAGGCTTCTTGTGCGCCAGCACATTGCGTTGACGCCAGCGAGCGAAGCCGGGATGTTGAGCATCCAGCGCTGCCAGTTCGGCATGCTGATCGCTGAGTGCCTTGTATTGCGGGTCGACGAAGTGCCGGGACACGCGCTGCACTTCGGCTTCGGTCAGGGTGGTCTGACCGCCACGCAGGTGAGCCATTTCAGCGTCGACCTTGGCGGCGAACACTTCGGGGGTCAGCGCCTTGACCAGAATCTTGATTCGCGCCTTGTACTTGTTGTCCCGACGGCCATAGCGGTTGTAGACCCGCAGAATGGCGTCGAGGTAGCTCAGCAGGTCCTGCCACGGCAGGAACTCATTGATGAAGGCACCGACGACCGGTGTGCGGCCAAGGCCGCCACCCACCAGAACGCGGAAGCCCAGCTCTCCCGCTTCGTTGCGCAATGGCTCGAGGCCGATGTCATGCACTTCGATGGCTGCGCGGTCACTGGTCGAACCATTGATCGCAATCTTGAACTTGCGCGGCAGGTAAGCGAATTCAGGGTGGAAGGTGGTCCACTGACGGACGATCTCGCACCATGGGCGCGGGTCTACCAGCTCGTCTGCGGCCACACCGGCAAACTGGTCGGTGGTGACGTTGCGCAGGCAGTTGCCGCTGGTCTGGATAGCGTGCATCTGCACAGTGGCCAGTTCAGCGAGAATATCGGGAACATCTTCAAGTGCAGGCCAGTTGAACTGTACGTTCTGGCGGGTACTGATGTGCGCGTAGCCTTTATCGTAGTCGCGCGCAATTTTCGCCATCATGCGCGCCTGGCGCGAGGTCAGCTGGCCGTAGGGGACGGCGACGCGCAACATTGGCGCGAAGCGCTGAACATAAAGACCGTTTTGCAGGCGCAACGGTCGAAACTCTTCTTCGCTCAGTTCCCCGGCCAGGTAGCGTCGGGTCTGATCCCGGAACTGCTTGACGCGGTCCTCGATGATCTTCTGATCGTAATCGTCGTATACGTACATATAGGTCCTGTTCTCAGGCTTCGTCATGAAGCAGGGCAGTGGCGTCAGTCTGGAAAAAGCCCGCTGCTCGTTGTTTCCTGCTTCATCTGGTCAATTCTGCGCGCACGGCCGCGCACTCCCCGGGGAGCGAAGGCGACGATAGCAGTTTGCAGTTATCGATAAAAGTGATGTTTATATATATGCAAATCACTAAAAGCGATAAGCAAAACGGCGCCAGTTCATATCCCTGCTTGCCGTGTGGGCAAGACTCGACTTAACTGAGCGTTGAACGATACCGAACAGGTGTCGGGATACTCCCATTCATGTGCAATCACCCACAAGACCGACAAGAGGCGATGCGATGAGCAAGCACCCGAAAGTAGCCAAACCAGGCAGATCCGTGGATACCTGGGCCATTTTATTCATTGTCATTCTGGCGGTAGGCGCCGCGATGTTCTGGGCCAGCAGCCGGTGAGGGGCTGATAAAGAATCTGCCGGAGTCTCCAGAACCTTGCTGTTGCAGCCGATAACTCGCTTTTGGCGATAAATCCCTGCTGCTTCAAGGTTCGTTGATATGAAGGCGTTATATGTTGGCTGGCTGATGCTGTGCAGTTATCTGTGGGTGGGGACGACACATGCCGCCTCGGTGGTATTTTTGAGTCCCGGCGCAGAAGCCGATGGCTATTGGCAGAGTTACTCCCGCGTCATGCAGACGGCCGCCGACACCACTGGCATGTCGCTGAAAATACTCTACACCGAGCGCGACACCCGCAAGTTGCTCGATCTGGCTCGAGCGACACTGCAAGGGGACGAGCGCCCGGATTACCTGTTGTTTTCCAATGAACTGAATATCGCCCCTGAAGTCCTGCGCATGTCCGTGGGCAGCGGGGTGAAGCTGTTTGCCGTCAACAATACGCTGGCCGCGGACCAGATTCGGATTCTCGGTGACCTGCCCTCACGCTATCCGGACTTCATCGGCAGCCTGGTGGGTAACGATGAAGAGGGCGGCTATCTGACGGCAAAGCGGCTTATCCGTCTCGCGGCGCCTGGCGCAGACGGTCAGGTCATCGACATGCTGGCGTTTTCCGGGACTAACACCACGCCCGTTTCCCTGCTGCGTGAAAAAGGCATGCTGCGTGCCCTGTCGGAGCATCCAGAGGTGCATCTGCGGCAGATTGCGCTGGGTGGCTGGCGCCGTGATCGTGCGCTCGAGCAGGCTCGCGTGCTGTTCAAGCGCTACCCGCAGACACGCCTGGTATGGGCTGCCAACGAGCAAATGGCGTTCGGTGCGATGGATGCATTGCGCGAGAGCGGCGGCAAGCCAGGGCAGGACGTGCTGTTCAGTGCTATCAACGGCACGTCACTTTCGCTGCGGGCTCAGCTCAATGGCAGTCTGAGCGTGGTGGCTTCAGGGCACTTCACCCTGGGCGGATGGGCCATCATTCTCTTGCACCGCTATGACACTGCCCAACGGCAGGCCCGGCAACAGATCGGCGCACGCATCATTGATGTGGTTCACATCGTCGAGCCGCAGGACGCGCAACGTTTTCTCGATGCAGCAAAGGACGAACATTACCGGCTCGATATCCAGGCATTCAATGTGGAGGCTTCTGGCGAAGCGTCGCCATTTTCGCTGAAAGGCATGTTGCCGCCTGATCCCCCAGGCGGCAGATAACCGGTCAGGCGTTACTCGTCGTAGCCCAGGTTAGGAGCCAGCCAGCGTTCGGTGACGCTGAGGTCCTGACCCTTGCGAGCGGTGTAGCTCTCGACCTGATCCTTGTCGACCTTGCCCACCGCGAAGTACTGCGCCTGAGGATGGGCGAAATACCAGCCGCTGACCGCTGCAGCCGGGAACATCGCGTAGTGCTCGGTCAGGAACACGCCGCTCTTGCCTGCGGTGTGTTCGGCGCTGCCTTCCGGCAGCGGATCGAGCAGGGCGAACAGGGTGCCTTTTTCCGTATGGTCGGGGCACGCCGGGTAGCCGGGTGCCGGGCGGATGCCCATGTATTGCTCCTTGATCAGCGCCTCGTTGTCCAGCGCTTCGTCCTGCGCATAACCCCAGTATTCCTTGCGCACCTGTTGGTGCAGCCATTCGGCGCAGGCTTCGGCGAGACGGTCGGCAAGCGCCTTGACCATGATCGAGTTGTAGTCGTCGCCGTTGTCCTGGTAAGCCTTGGCGACTTCCTCGGCGCCGATGCCGGCAGTGGTGATGAAGCCGCCGATGTAGTCGGTCAGGCCACTGTCCTTGGGTGCAACGAAGTCGGCCAGCGAGAAGTTCGGCTTGCCGTCGGGCTTGATGGTCTGCTGGCGCAGGTGATGCAGCCTGGCCAACGGCTTGCCGTCGTCGCCGTAGACTTCCAGATCATCGTCATTGACCTGATTGGCCGGCCAGAAGCCGAAGACCGCACGGGCGCTGATCAACTTCTCGTCGATCAGCTTGCGCAGCATCTGCGTGGCGTCGGCGTACAGCGCAGTGGCCGCCTCGCCGACCACTTCGTCGGTGAGGATGCGCGGGTACTTGCCAGCCAGGTCCCAGGAAATGAAGAACGGCGTCCAGTCGATGTACTCGGCCAGCACGTTCAGGTCGATATCCTGCAGGACCCGGGTGCCGGTGAACGTCGGTCGGGCAGGGGTATAGTTTTCCCAGTCGAACTGCGGCTTTTTAGCCACGGCAGCACCGTAGCTCAGGCGTTCGGTGCGCGCGCTGCGTGCCGAGGTGCGTTCACGTACTTCAACGTATTCGAGTCGGGTTTTTTCAATGAAGGCTGGTTTCAGCTCTTTCGACAGCAGCTGGGTCGCGACACCGACTGCTCGGGAAGCATCGGTAACGTAGATCACTGCGTCATTGCTGTATTTGGGCTCGATCTTCACCGCCGTGTGCGCTTTGGACGTGGTTGCGCCGCCGATCATCAGCGGCAGGTGGAAGTCCTGGCGCTGCATTTCCCGGGCAACATGCACCATTTCGTCCAGGGACGGCGTGATCAGGCCGGACAGGCCGATGATGTCGCATTTCTCGTCGCGGGCCACTTGCAGGATCTTCTCGGCGGGCACCATCACGCCCAGATCGACGATGTCGTAGCCGTTACAGCCCAGTACCACGCCGACGATGTTCTTGCCGATGTCATGCACGTCGCCCTTGACCGTCGCCATCAGGATCTTGCCCTTGGCTTCGGGCTTGTCGCCCTTTTCCAGCTCGATGAACGGGATCAGGTGCGCCACCGCCTGCTTCATCACGCGCGCGGATTTGACCACTTGAGGCAGGAACATCTTGCCTGCGCCAAACAGGTCGCCGACCACGTTCATGCCCGCCATCAGCGGGCCCTCGATCACTTCGATAGGCCGCGCGAACCCAAGACGCGACTCTTCGGTGTCCTGCACGATATGAGTGGTAATGCCCTTGACCAGTGCGTGTTCCAGACGCTGATTGACCGGCCAGCTGCGCCATTCTTCGGTTTCGGCTTCCTTGACGCTGCCATCACCCTTGAACTTGTCGGCAATCGCCAGCAACGCATCGGTGCCCTCCGGGTTGCGGTTGAGCACCACGTCTTCGACACAGTCACGCAGTTCAGCGGGGATCTGGTCGTAGATCTCGAGCTGCCCGGCGTTGACGATGCCCATGCTCAGGCCATTGCGGATCGCATGCAGCAGGAACACCGAGTGGATCGCTTCACGCACCGGGTTGTTGCCGCGGAACGAGAACGACACGTTGGACACACCACCCGAGGTCAGCGCATACGGCAGCTCGTCTCGGATGTAGGCGCAGGCGTTGATGAAGTCCACGGCGTAGTTGTTGTGCTCTTCGATGCCGGTGGCGATGGCGAAGATGTTCGGGTCGAAGATGATGTCTTCCGGCGGGAAGCCCACTTCGTTGACCAGAATGTCGTAGGAGCGCTTGCAGATTTCCTTCTTGCGCGCCTCGGTATCGGCCTGACCCTGTTCGTCGAAGGCCATGACTACCACGGCCGCGCCGTATCGTTTGCACAGCCGCGCGTGATGAATGAACTGCTCGACGCCTTCCTTCATGCTGATGGAGTTGACGATGCCCTTGCCCTGGATGCACTTGAGGCCGGCCTCGATCACTTCCCACTTCGAAGAGTCGATCATGATCGGTACGCGGGAGATGTCCGGCTCGCCTGCGATCAGGTTGAGGAAGGTCACCATGGCCTTCTTCGAGTCGAGCATCCCTTCGTCCATGTTGATATCGATCACCTGGGCGCCGGCTTCGACCTGCTGCAGGGCAACTTCCAGGGCTTCGGTGTAATTGTCTTCACGGATCAGGCGGGCAAAGCGGGCGGAGCCGGTGATGTTGGTACGCTCGCCGACGTTGACGAACAGCGACTGGCGATCGATGGTGAATGGTTCTAGGCCTGACAGGCGGCAGGCCTTGGGGATGTCCGGAATTTCCCGCGGCGCGTAACCCGAAACCGCCTCGGCAATCGCCTTGATGTGCGCCGGGGTGGTACCGCAGCAGCCGCCGACGATGTTCAGGAAGCCGCTCTGGGCGAATTCTTCGATGATCTTTGCCGTCTGGCTCGGCAGTTCGTCGTATTCGCCAAATGCATTCGGCAAGCCAGCGTTGGGGTGCGCGGACACATGGGTGTTGGCTTTATTGGCCAGCTCTTGCAGGTAAGGGCGCAGCTCGCTGGCGCCCAGTGCGCAGTTCAGGCCGACCGAGATCGGTTTGGCATGGCTGATCGAGTTCCAGAACGCTTCGGTGGTCTGGCCGGACAGGGTGCGCCCCGAGGCATCGGTGATGGTCCCGGAGATCATGATCGGCAACTCGAAGCCCACTTCTTCGAATACACCCTGCACGGCAAAGATCGCCGCCTTGGCATTGAGTGTGTCGAAAATGGTCTCGATGAGGATCAGGTCGGCACCGCCTTCGATCAGCCCCTTGGTCGCTTCGGTGTAGTTCTCGACCAGTTCGTCGAAGGTCACATTACGATAGCCGGGGTTGTTGACGTCCGGCGACAGCGAGCAGGTGCGGCTTGTAGGGCCCAGCACGCCGGCCACGAAGCGCGGCTTGTCCGGGGTTTCCAGTGTCTTGGCGTCTGCGACTTTGCGTGCCAGGCGTGCGCCTTCGACGTTCAGCTCGTAGACGATCGATTCCATGCCGTAATCGGCCTGGGACACCTGGGTGGCGTTGAATGTGTTGGTTTCAAGGATGTCGGCGCCGGCATCCAGATAAGCCTTCTCAATGGCGCCGATCACATCAGGGCGGGTCAGGATCAACAGGTCGTTGTTGCCTTTGACATCGCTTGGCCAGTCGGCGAAACGTTTGCCGCGATAATCCTGTTCTTCGAGCCTGTAGCTCTGGATCATGGTGCCCATGCCGCCATCAAGGATCAGGATCCTCTGTTTCAGAGCAGTGAGAAAGGCTTGATGGCGGGCGCTGCGGTCAGACATGGGGCTACCTTGAGAAGGTCGATTCTTTAAAGAACGGGATGATAGCAAACCGGAACGGTTTTGGTGGTGTTGCGCCTTTTGCATGAAAATCATTCATGTTGGAGCGGGTGATGCCCTTGTAGAATCGTGCCATTTTAATATCAGAGCCCATGGCATATGCAGCACCGTTTGTTGGCAAGCGTCGCCTTGCTTTTTATCTGCTGTGCTGTCCAGGCCCAGACTCCTGCACCCCCCGTCACACCGGCATCCCCGGCGATTTCCTATGTAAAGGACATCCAGCCGATCCTCACCGAGAAGTGCGTTGCCTGCCACGCCTGCAATGACGCTCCGTGCCAGCTGAACCTGGGCAGCGGGGAAGGCGTCAGCCGTGGTGCCAGCAAGGTCTCGGTCTATCAGGGCGAACGCAGCGAGGCGGTTGCGCCGACGCGCCTGTTTTATGATGCGCGTGACACCGACGCGTGGCGCGGCAAGGGTTTCTACTCAGTATTGGAAGCTCAGGGCAGCCAGGCGGCATTGATGACGCGCATGCTTGACCTGGGGCGCAGCGCACCCTTGCCAGCCAACAGCAAGATTCCGGATGACATCGCGCTGGGCATCAATCGCGAAAACGTCTGCCCGCTGCCCGGCGAATTCACTGCTTATGCGGCTGCCCACGCGCAGCAGGGCATGCCGCTGGCGGTCGCCGGCCTGACCGATGCCGAATACCAGACCCTGCGGCGCTGGCTGGCCGCCGGTGCGCCGGTCGAGCAGCAGGCCATTACCCCGAGTGTCACCGAGGCGGCGCAGATCAATGCCTGGGAGGCGCAGCTCAACGAACCTGGGGCGAATCAGGCGCTGGTCGGTCGCTGGCTGTTCGAACACCTGTTCCTGGCGCACATCTATTTCGAAGGCGGTGAGGCGGGGCACTTCTTCCAGTGGGTGCGCTCGCGAACTCCAAGCGGTAAACCTGTGGACCTGATCGCGACCCGTCGTCCCGACGACGATCCGGGCAGCGACTTCTATTACCGGCTGATCCCCGTGCAAGGAGTGATCGTTCACAAGACCCACATTACCTACGCCATGAGCCCGCAGAAGCTGGCGCGGGTCAGGCAGCTGTTCTACGGGGCCGACTGGAAAGTCAGCGCATTGCCGGGCTACGGCCCTGGCCATCGTGCCAATCCGTTTCTGACCTTCGAAGCCATCCCGGCAGCGGCGCGTTATCAATTCATGCTCGACAACGCCGAATATTTCGTCCGCACGTTCATTCGCGGGCCGGTCTGTCGCGGGCAGATCGCCACAGACGTGATTCGCGATCAGTTCTGGGTGCTGTTTCAGGACCCGTCCCATGATCGTTACATCACCGATGCGACGTATCGCGGGGAGGCCACGCCATTGCTGGCCATGCCGGGGCAGAACGATGACGTGGGCAGCGTGCTGAGCCTGTGGCTGTCCTACCGCGACCGACGCAATGAGTATGAAGACCTGCGCCGCGACAGTTACGCGAAAATGCCTGCGCCGGGCTGGAGCACGCTGTGGGCAGGCAATGACAATGCCTTGCTGACCGTTTTCCGCCATTTCGACAGTGCGTCGGTCAATAAAGGCCTGATTGGTGACGTGCCGCACTCCATGTGGCTGTTCGATTACCCGTTGCTGGAGCGTACCTATTACCAGCTGGCGGTGAACTTCGACGTCTATGGCAATGTTGCACATCAGGCCCAGACGCGACTGTATTTCGACTTGATCCGCAATGGCGCCGAGATCAACTTCCTGCGCCTGATGCCTGCCGACCTGCGTGAAGACATGCTCAGTGATCTTTATCAGGAGGGCGGCAAAATCAAGATGTGGCTGGATTACCAGAAGATCGACGACGATACGCCGACGGGCATCAAGCTCGATGAAAAGGCCGCGCAGCGTGACTTTGCGTCCAGGCTGATTGAGCGCTTCGGCACATTGAATGCTGCACCTGACCCGATCAACCGCTGCACCGGGGCGTATTGCTCGCGGCCTGGCCTCGACAGCAGCTTCGCTCAGGCAGAACAGGCGCTGAGCCGATTGACGTCGCGTCCTGCGGCGGGTCTGAAGGTCATCGATCAGTTGCCGGAAGCGAGCATGCTGCGGATTGAGGGCAGCAATGGCAAGCGCGTGATCTACAGCATGCTGCGCAACCGCGCGCACAGTAATGTCGCGTTTCTGCTGGGCGAGTCGTACCGCTATATTCCGGGCCTGGACACATTGACTGTCTACCCGGGCGTGCTCAGCAGTTACCCGAATTTCATTTTCAACATTCCAGTCGCACAGGTGCCGGCCTTTGTCGATGCCATGCAGCAGAGCAAGGATCAGGCGAGTTTCGAACAGATCGTCCGGCATTGGGGCATCCGCCGTACTCATCCGCTGTTCTGGAGCTACTTCCACGATCTGAATCGCTACGTTCAGGAAACTGAACCGCGCGAAGCCGGTGTGCTGGACATGAATCGCTACGAGAACCTCTGAAAAACGGGGGCTTCACGCCGCAGGCCCTTGTGTAACATGGCCTGCGGCCATCTTTACTTCCTGAACGAAATGTATCTTGCGCGATCTTTTTTTCAAAAAGGTGGTCCGAAATGGTGCGCGTCATAGGCCGGTTTATTCAGCGGCCCATGATTGAAAGTCAGGAAGTAGAGGTTTTTCGTGATGTTGATTTCAGTTCAGGCCCTACGGGCGTTCGCAGCGTGGGTCGTGGTGTGTCATCACTTCATGCAGATTTTTTTCGATTTCAAGGCCAGCGGCCCGGTAGGGCAGTTCTTTGTGTCAAAGGGCGCGGTCGGCGTCGATATCTTCTTCGTCATCAGCGGTCTGGTGATCTTTTTGTCTACGCAGAACAGCGACATGCCGGCACGGCGCTTCATTCTGCATCGCCTGATTCGCATCGTTCCGGCCTATTGGCTATACACCGCCGCCATGGCGTTGTTGCTGCTGATGGCAGCGCCGATGCTCCCGCACCAAGTCATCGGCTGGCAGAATTTTCTCTTGTCACTGGTGTTCATTCCTTCCGAAAACCCCGGTGGTTACGGTCTCTACCCGACGCTCAACGTTGGCTGGACGCTGAACTACGAGATGTTCTTCTACCTGCTGTTTTCGATGGTATTCCTCTTCAAGCAGCGCCACCGGCCGTTGATCATTGCCGCAGCGCTGTTTGCGGTCAGTGAGGTTCTGGCTCGCGCCGGGCTGATCAGCCGCTTCTACGGCAACGACATCATTTACGAATTCCTGCTGGGGATCGGTATCGGCATCCTCTATCGCAGGGGCTTGATCAAACAGGCGCTATGGCTGCCGCTGGCAGGCATTGCGGTGGGGCTGTATGCAATTAATAACCTGACCAACGAGCAGCGCCTGCTCAACTGGGGCCTGCCGAGTGCCTTGATCGTGTTGTCGTGCATCTCGCTGGAACCGTATTTCCAAGGCAATCGCCTGCTCAAGGTGCTGGGTGACTGCTCGTATTCGGTGTACCTGCTGCACGTTCTGGTGCTGTACGGTGGCTTGCTGATGGCGCAGCGCTTTGGTCTCAATCCCTATGTGGTCTTCGCCTTCTGCGTGCCGATCATCGCCATCGGTGCCTGGGTCAGTTATGAGTGGGTCGAGAAGGGCCTCTACCGCCGGATGAAAGCCTGGCTGGATGCGCGCAGGGCGGTCAGTCAGGCGCAAGCATTAACCTGACAAAAATACTGGGACTTTGTGTGAAGCGGCCGATTGGCGTAAACTGCACGCACGTCTGCGAGGAATTTTCATGACCGCTATCACTATTACCGATGCCGCCCACGATTATCTGGCCGATCTGCTGGAAAAGCAGAATACCCCGGGCATAGGCATCCGCGTATTTATCACCCAGCCCGGCACTCAGTACGCCGAAACCTGCATTGCCTACTGCAAGCCGGGTGAAGAGAAACCGGAAGACAAAGCCATCGGCCTGAAGAGCTTCACGGCCTGGATCGACGGCTTCAGCGAGGCCTTTCTGGACGATGCAGTGGTCGACTACGCCACCGACCGGATGGGCGGCCAGCTGACCATCAAGGCACCGAACGCCAAAGTGCCGATGGTTAATGCCGACAGCCCGATCAACGAGCGCATCAATTACTACCTGCAAACCGAGATCAATCCTGGCCTCGCCAGCCATGGCGGTCAGGTCACGCTGATCGATGTGGTCGAGGAAGAGGCGAAGAACATCGCCGTCCTGCAGTTCGGTGGCGGTTGCCAGGGCTGTGGTCAGGCAGATGTCACGCTGAAGGAAGGTATCGAGCGCACGCTGCTTGAGCGTATTCCCGAGTTGTCGGGCGTTCGCGATGTTACCGACCATACGCAGAAAGAAAACGCCTACTACTAAGCGTCTCTTCGCTGCACAGAAATTGCTGCACGAAAACGCCCTGACTGTTCAGGGCGTTTTCATGTGCGGCGGTTGACGAGCGTCAGTCCAGCTCCACCAGTATCGCGCCTTCGTTGACCATCTCGCCCTCGTGGCAGTAAAGCGCGGTAATCACCCCGGCGCTGGCGGCGCGGATGCTGTGTTCCATCTTCATGGCTTCCAGCACCACCAGTTGCGCGCCAGGCTCGACCGCCTGACCCACTTCAACCAGTACCCGTACGATGCTGCCGTTCATCGGTGCTGTCAGGCCTCCATGCTGACCTTCACCGACGTCTACCTGGGCGATGGCGTCCAGGCGCGTGACGGTATACATCTCGCCTTGCCATTCGAGATACAGCGTGTTGCCGCGTCGTATCGCCAGGTGTCGTTGGCGCACACCGTTGTGCTCGACCTGTAGATGCTCACCACTCAGAGTGAATAACGACGGGCTGCTGTGGCGCAGGCAGATGTTTCGGGTCTGACCGCTGCAGCTCAGTCGCAAATCCGTCTGCGCGGGCAGCCCGGCGCGAAAGCCGCTGCTGACTGCCCAAGGCGAATATGGATCGGCTTGATCGATGCGTGCCGGTTCGCTCTGGCTGAAGGCCTCGGCGGCGGCCTGCCAGAATGTCTCGTCCGGCTCGTCGGTTTGCGGCAGCAGTTGCGTCTGATGGCGGGGAATGAAGCCGGTATCAAGCTGCGCCGCGGCGAACGCTGGATGCGCGATGATTCGACGCAGGAAGGCCAAGTTGGTCCTGACTCCGCCCACGGCAAATTCATCGAGCATTGCCAGCAGACGCAGACGGGCCTGCTCGCGGTCTTCGCCCCAGGCAATCAGCTTGCCGAGCATCGGGTCGTAGAAGGGCGAGATGCTGTCGCCTTCGGCAACGCCGCTGTCCACCCGCCTGCCGGGGCCGGGCGCAGGCTCTCTGTAGAGCTCCAGGGTGCCGGTGGCCGGGAGAAAGTCGTTGGCCGGGTCTTCGGCGTACAGACGGACTTCGATGGCATGGCCGGTCAGGGGAACCTGCTCCTGGGTGATGGGCAGCGATTCGCCTCTGGCGACACGGATCTGCCATTCCACCAGGTCCAGCCCGGTGATGTACTCGGTGACCGGGTGTTCTACCTGCAGACGGGTATTCATTTCCATGAAGAAAAACTCGCCGCGTGCGTCCAGCAGGAACTCCACCGTACCCGCGCCCACGTAGCCGATGGCCTGTGCGGCTTTCACCGCGGCTTCGCCCATGGCTTTACGCAATGAAGCCGTCAGGCCGGGCGCCGGTGCTTCCTCGACGACCTTCTGGTGTCGGCGCTGGATTGAGCAGTCGCGCTCATTGAGGTACAGGCAGTGGCCATGCCGGTCGGCAAACACCTGGATTTCGACGTGGCGCGGGGCGAGCACGTATTTCTCCACCAGCATCCTCGCGTCGCCGAACGAGGACAGCGCCTCGCGTTGCGCCGAAGCCAGTGCTTCGGCCAGTTCGCCCGTGTGCTCGACCACTTTCATGCCTTTGCCGCCGCCGCCAGCGGTGGCTTTCAACAGCACTGGGTAGCCGATACGCTCGGCTGCGGCGCGGAACGTCTCGATGTCCTGTGCTTCACCGTGGTAGCCAGGCACCAAGGGCACGCCTGCCTGCTCCATCAAGGCCTTGGCGGCGGATTTGCTGCCCATGGCATCGATGGCCGAAGCGGGTGGACCGAGGAAAATCAGCCCGGCGTTTTCGATGGCACGCGCAAAATCGGCATTTTCAGACAGAAATCCGTAGCCGGGATGGATCGCGTGCGCGCCGCTCGCCCTGGCGGCTTCGATAAGCCTGTCGATCGCCAGATAACTGTCTGCGGCCTTGCTGCCGCCAAGGTCCACGCAGAGATCGGCCTCGCGGCTATGGCGTGCGTCACGGTCGATGGCGCTGTGCACGGCGACCGTGGTAAGACCCATGTTTTTCGCCGTACGCATGATGCGGCAGGCAATCTCGCCGCGGTTGGCAATCAACAGCTTGGTCAGCTCGGGCGTGCTCATGATTGCGAGTCCTTCTGCGGTTCGTGCCGGGCTGTCGAGGCTGTTGTAACGGGATCGCCAAGCGGCTGATCCTTGACGGGCTGCCAGCCGGGCGTGCGTTTCTGCAGAAAGGCGCGCAGGCCTTCCTGCCCTTCGGCACTGGTACGGATGCGCGCGATGGCGCTTTCGCAGTAGCGGCGTAGCGAAGGGGTCAGCTCGCCGTTGCCGACCTCGCGCAACAGTTCCTTGCTGACGCGCATGGCTTGCGGGCTGTTGAGCAGCAGGTTGTCGACCAAGTGCTGCGTTTGGTCTTGCAGCTCTGCAGCGGGGTAGCACTCGGCGACCAGACCGATCTGCTGCGCCCGCTGGCCATCGAAGCGCTCGGCCGTCAGGGTGTAGCGTCGCGTGGCGCGTTCGCCGATGGCCTTTACCACGAATGGGCTGATGACCGCTGGCGCCAGGCCGATGCGCACTTCTGACAGGCAGAACTGCGCTTCCGCCGCTGCAATGGCCATGTCACAGCAACTGATCAGGCCCAGCGCACCGCCGAATGCTGCGCCCTGGACCACGGCGAGCGTCGGGATTTTCAGCCTGGCGAGGCCGTACATCAGCTCCGCCAGTTCGCGGGCGTCGTCCAGACTGGTGTTGTAATCTAGGTCTGCTGCCTGCTGCATCCACGCCAGGTCGGCACCGGCACTGAAATGCCGGCCACGGCCACGCAGCAGCAGAAAGCGCAGGCTGGCATCGCCTTGTACCTGGTCCAGCGCGATAATCAGCTCGCGGATCATCTGCGCGTTGAAGGCGTTGTTCTTGTCCGGTCGATTCAGCCACAGCGTGGCAAAGCCACGTGGGTCGTTGATCAGCTCTATGGTTGCGAATGAGGTCGAAGTCATGATCATTTCCCGGCTCACATTCGGAACAGGCCGAAGGTGGTAGGTTCGATGGGCGCGTTGAGCGAGGCGGAGAGGGCAAGCGCGAGAATGTCGCGGGTTTGTGCCGGGTCGATGACCCCGTCGTCCCACAGGCGTGCGCTGGAGTAGTAAGGATGGCCCTGATGCTCGTACTGATCGAGAATCGGCTGTTTCAGTTCGGCCTGCTGTTCGGCGCTGAACGCCTGACCAGCACGTTCGGCCTGTTCGCACTTGACCTGCACCAGCACGCCGGCTGCCTGTTCGCCGCCCATCACGCCAATCCGCGCGTTGGGCCACATCCATAGAAAGCGCGGATCGTAAGCGCGGCCACACATGCCGTAATTCCCCGCGCCAAAACTACCGCCGATAATCACCGTGAATTTTGGCACCCTGGCGCAGGCCACGGCGGTCACCAGCTTGGCACCATGCTTGGCGATGCCGCCCGCTTCATACTTCTGGCCGACCATGAAGCCGGTGATGTTCTGCAGGAACAGCAAGGGGATGCCTCTCTGGCAGGCCAGCTCGATGAAGTGCGCGCCTTTCTGTGCCGCTTCTGCGAACAAGATGCCATTGTTGGCGAGGATCGCGATCGGGTAGCCATGCAGACGCGCGAAGCCACAGACCAGCGTGGTGCCGAACAGGGCCTTGAATTCGTCGAGTACCGAGCCATCCACCAGTCGCGCGATGATTTCCCTCACGTCGAATGGCTGTTTCGTGTCGGCGGGGATGATGCCGTACAGGTCATCGCCGGGGTACAGCGGTGCAATGGGCGCGACGGTGTTCAGTTGACCCTGCTTGCGCCAGTTCAGATTGGCGATGCTGCGGCGCGCCAGTGCAAGCGCGTGATCGTCATTGTCTGCGTAGTGATCGGCCACGCCGGACGTGCGACAGTGCACATCGGCACCGCCCAGTTCTTCGGCGCTGACCACTTCGCCGGTTGCTGCCTTGACCAGCGGCGGGCCGGCCAGAAAGATCGTGGCCTGCTGGCGCACCATGATCGCCTCGTCGGCCATGGCAGGTACGTATGCGCCACCTGCGGTACAGGAGCCCATGACCACCGCGATCTGGGCAATTCCTTGCGCGCTCATGTTGGCCTGGTTGAAGAAGATCCGCCCGAAATGTTCGCGGTCCGGAAATACTTCATCCTGACGCGGCAGGTTGGCGCCGCCGGAATCCACCAGATAAATGCACGGCAGGCGGTTCTGCTGGGCGATCGTCTGCGCGCGCAAATGCTTCTTTACGGTCAGCGGGTAATAGGAGCCGCCTTTGACCGTGGCATCGTTGGCGATGATCATGCATTCGACGCCCTCGACCCGGCCGATTCCGGCGATCACGCCAGCGGCAGGTACCTCTTCGCCGTATACCTCATGCGCAGCCAGTTGGCCGATTTCCAGAAACGGTGAACCGGTGTCCAGCAAACGGTTGATACGCTCGCGCGGCAGCAACTTGCCGCGTGAGGTGTGGCGCTCCTGGGCTTTGCGGCCGCCACCTTGCTGGACGTTGCTCAACAGCGTGCGCAGTGCTTCGACCTGCTTGAGCAGGGCGTCGCGATTGAGGGTGAATTCAGGCGAGCGGGTGTTGATTCGGGTTTGCAGGATGGTCATGGTGGCTCCCCAATCAACGGGTTTCGTTGAACAGTTCGCGACCGATGAGCATGCGCCGAATTTCACTGGTGCCTGCGCCGATCTCGTAGAGTTTGGCATCGCGCAATAGTCGGCCCGCCGGGAACTCGTTGATGTAGCCATTGCCGCCCAGAATTTGGATGGTCTCCAGCGCCATCTGCGTGGCGCGCTCGGCGCTGTACAGGATTACCCCCGCAGCATCCTTGCGAGTGGTCTCGCCGCGGTCACAGGCCTGGGCGACCGCGTACAGGTAGGCCCGGCTGGCATTGAGCTGGGTGTACATGTCTGCGACCTTGCCCTGAATCAGCTGAAACTCGCCGATACTCTGGCCGAACTGCTTGCGGTCGTGAATGTAGGGCACCACCACGTCCATGCACGCCTGCATGATCCCGGTCGGTCCGCCAGAGAGCACCACGCGCTCGTAATCGAGGCCGCTCATCAGCACTCTGACCCCGCCATCAAGCACGCCCAGCAGGTTCTCCTCGGGCACCTCGACATCATCGAAAAACAGTTCGCAGGTGTTGGAGCCGCGCATGCCCAGCTTGTCGAACTTGCTGCCGCGCGAGAAGCCTTTCCAGTCGCGTTCGACGATAAACGCACTGATTCCGTGGGCTGCCTTTTCCAGATCGGTCTTGGCGTAGATCACGTAGGTGTCGGCATCCGGCCCGTTGGTGATCCAGGTCTTGCTGCCGTTGAGCACATAGTGATCACCGCGCTTGTCGGCGCGCAGTTTCATCGACACCACGTCCGAGCCTGCATTGGGTTCGCTCATGGCCAGCGCGCCAACGTGTTCGCCGCTGATCAGCTTGGGCAGGTAACGGGCCTTTTGTGCCGGGCTGCCATTGCGGTTGATCTGGTTAACGCAGAGGTTGGAATGCGCACCATAGGACAGCGCCACCGATGCCGATCCACGGCTTATTTCTTCCATGGCTACGACGTGCGCCAGATAACCCAGGCCCGCGCCACCGTATTCTTCGCTGACAGTAATCCCCAGTACGCCCATTTCACCGAACTTGCGCCACATGTCGGCGGGGAACAGGTTGTCCTTGTCGATTTGCGCTGCGCGCGGGGCAAGCTCTGCGGCGACGAAGGACTGCAACTGATCGCGCAGCATGTCAATGGTTTCGCCCAGGGCGAAGTTCAGGCTGGGGTAACTCATGGGGCATTCCTTTTTTGTTCTTGAGTGGCGCTTTGTTCATGGACGGCGCGTCTTTCTGGAAGCGGCTATAGCACCTATCTGCTATGACCTTTACGTTAACGTAAACCTGTAGGGTTTTGCTGTCAACGCCGATGCCTATGCGAACGACGGCTGATCAAGCTGTATTTTTCAGTGCAGAGGAAAGAGGGCGGAACGCCGGAACGCCGGAAAGCACGAAGGGGAGCCTGGGCTCCCCTTCAAGGTATGTTGCTACGCTCTTTTTTGTTGTTCGGGAGGCCTGTTGTTGTTTTTGGCGACCTGACCCTTCACATCTTTTTTGAGCGATCCACATGCGGGATCAAGAGCAAACGTATTTTTTTGAGCGCTGATGACACTTTCATCGTAGTGATCCAACCAGTTAGGCAGCTGCCTCAGGGCAGTTTTGTTGTTCTCTGTCTGGCTGCGAACAACTTGCGAAGCAAGCGATTCAGAAAAGCTATCCACTTCAAAAAAATCTGTTAGCTACGCCTCTGTCCGTGTTGTTCTTGTTATGTCAGAGCCGGTACGTGTTGTTTTTATTGGGTTGCTGCGTGTTTTTATTTTTGTTGTACAAGGGATATAGCAGGACCCGTGCCAGGTTTTCAAACCCCCTGTAATACGGGGGATGAGCTTGTTTTTTCGGCATCGGGCCGTTTTATTCAGCGGCCGAGTGTTTCCGTGTTACCCGTTTGTCTCTGCTCGACGCGGGGCACAGTAACACTCTGTGGCAAGTTGTCGCACCCTGTTACCTACAGGTGACAGTGCTACGCAGACAGTCTGGCCTTGGCCACGCGAGAGCCATTGCTGCGTTGCAGCACGTCGCAGATGCGCTGGCCCGCCGCGATGACCTGGTCCAGATCGACCCCGGTTTCGATACCCAGCCCCTGCAACATGTACAGCACGTCTTCAGTGGCAACATTGCCGCTGGCCCCCTTGGCGTAAGGGCAGCCACCGAGGCCGGCCACGGAGCTGTCGAACACCTGGATGCCTTCCTCCAGGCTTGCATAAATGTTTACCAACGCCTGGCCGTAGGTGTCGTGGAAGTGGCCGGCCAGCTTGCCGCGCGGTATATGTGCAGCCACGGCATTGAGCAGCGCCCGTGTGGCGCCCGGCGTTCCGGTTCCGATGGTGTCGCCCAAGGAAATTTCATAGCAGCCCATCGCGTGCAGTTGGTTGGCGACCGTGGCGACCTGTTCGGGCGAAACGGTGCCCTCGTAAGGGCAGCCCAACACGCACGACACATACCCTCGAACCCTCACGCCATGCATGCGTGCTGCTTCCATGACAGGCGCGAAGCGTTCCAGGCTTTCGCTGATCGAGCAGTTGAGGTTGCGTTGCGAGAACCCTTCGGTCGCCGCTGCGAACACCGCGACTTCTCTGACCCCGGCAGCCAATGCGTCTTCGAAGCCGCGCAGATTCGGCGCCAGAGCCGAATAGATAACGCCTTCACGGCGCTGGATCCGTTCGAACACCTGCGCGGAGCCCGCCATCTGCGGCACCCATTTGGCCGAGACAAAGCTGCCGACTTCGATGTGGCTCAGCCCGGCTGCCGTCAGGTCATCCACCAGGCGCACCTTGGCGTCGACACTGATGGGTTGTGCTTCATTCTGCAGGCCGTCACGCGGGCCGACTTCGACGAGATTCACCTTTTGCGGGAGGGACATGGCGGCGCCTTTGTGGTGAGTGCGAATGGGTCAGAGTGGGGCAGCAGCGGTCTTATCGAGTGCGGCTCGGCAGCGCTCTTCGGCGGTGTCCAGCTCCAGCTGCATCTGGCGTATGTCCAGCAACTGCTGTTCCAATTGATCACGGCGTTCGGCGATCTTGCCCAGCATGGTCTGCAACTGCTTCTGATTGCCGCCGGCAGGGTCATACAACGAGATCAGTTCCTTGCACTCTGCCAGGGAAAAACCGATGCGTTTGCCTCGCAGGATCAGTTTCAGGGTGACCTTGTCACGCGCCGTATAGATACGTTCCAGGCCCTTGCGTTCAGGGCTGAGCATGCCTTGCTCTTCGTAAAAGCGTATGGCGCGGGTGGTGATGTCCAGCTCGCGGGCGAGTTCGGAAATGCTGTAGGTGTGACTGCTCATGGCGTGGCTCGGCGAGGGTTGCAGCCGCAAAGCTAAGGGCTGCTTTACGTTTACGTCAAGCAGCAGTGGCGATGCCAGAGCTTGAGCGGTCGCCAACCTTTGCTTCGAAACAACATTAAGTTAATAACTTAACTTATTAATAATCAATAAGTTGAGTTAAATATTTCATGCATTTTCGAGGTTTTGTTCCTGCGCCACAACCCGCTGTGAAAGTTCGATGATCTGTTCACGCATCCAGCGGTTGGCCGGGTCCTGGTCGGTGCTTTCATGCCAGTACAGATGGGTCTCGACCGACGGAACGTCGCTGACTGGCAGGTAGACATAGTGCAAGTCATTACGACGGGCGAAGCGTTCGGGCACGGTCATGACCATGTCGGTTTGCTGCAGCACCTGGGTTGCCATCATGTAGTGTTGCGAGCGCAAAGCGATCCTGCGCTGGATGCCCATCTTGCCGAGCGCCAGATCCACATGGCCCAACCCGCTGCGGCGGCTTGAGATATGGATATGTGACTGGCTCAGGTAATCGTCTAGGGTCAGCGCGGCCTTGTTCGCCAATGGATGCCCCTTGCGCATGCCACACACATAGCGGTCCTCCATCAGCTTCACGTGGCGCACCTGCGGGTCAGTGTTGAGCGGTGCGTCCACAGCGAAGTCGAGGCGTCCTGCGGCCAATTCCTTGGTAGTTTCCCGGCGCTTGGACAGAAAGCTTTCGATGGTCACTGCAGGTGCCAGACGCCGCAGTCGCTGGAACAGCGCCGGCAGAATCACTGCCTCGGTCAGGTCGGTCATGCTGATGCGGTAATTCTTGTTGGCCTGCAGCGGGTTGAAGATGCGACTTTCCTGCACCGATACCCTGAGCAACGAAAGCGCGTTGCGCACCGGGCCGATGATGTTTTGCGCCATCGGTGTCGGCACCATGCCCTGTGCCGTGCGCACGAACAGCGGGTCGTTGAAGGTCTCGCGCAGCCGCGCCAGTGCGTTGGAGACCGCAGGCTGGGTAATGCCGACAATCTGTCCGGCGCGGGTCAGGTTGGCTTCGGTGTAGATGGCGTCGAAGACAATGAAAAGGTTGAGATCGACCTTGTTCAGGTTCATTGATGGGGCGCCTCGTGCCGTTATTGTGATTGATTGTTTAGAGGGTGGTGATGCCGCAAGGGTGGGCGGATCATATATCGGTTATGAATGTTTATACACGCTGGGAATAGATTAGATAAATGTGCAGCGTTTCTCTAGCATCGTGTTCATGACTTCGACAACCTGATCGACACGGTGGCGACCCCATGGATTTTGCGTATTCCCCGAAGGTGCAGGCCCTGCGTGAACGCGTCACAGCGTTCATGGATGCCTACGTTTATCCGGCCGAACCGGTTTTCGAGCGGCAAGTGGCTGAAGGGGATCGCTGGCAGCCCACGGCAATCGTGGAAGAGCTCAAGGCCCGGGCCAAGTCGGAAGGATTGTGGAATCTGTTCCTGCCCGACTCCGGACTGGGCGCCGGCCTGAGCAATCTGGAATACGCGCCGCTGGCGGAAATCATGGGCCGCTCACTGCTCGGTCCGGAGCCCTTCAATTGCTCGGCGCCGGACACCGGCAACATGGAGGTACTGGTCCGCTATGCCAGCGAGGAACAGAAAGCCCGCTGGCTCGAACCGCTGCTGCGCGGTGAGATTCGCTCTGCCTTTGCCATGACCGAGCCCGACGTGGCCTCGTCGGACGCCACCAATATGGCTGCGCGCGCTGAGCGTGACGGTGACCAGTGGGTCATCAACGGTCGCAAGTGGTGGACCTCCGGTGCCTGCGACCCGCGCTGCAAAATCCTGATATTCATGGGCCTGAGCAATCCTGAGGGGCCGCGCCATCAGCAGCACTCGATGATTCTGGTGCCGGTTGATACGCCCGGCGTGAAGATCGTGCGGCCACTGCCGGTGTTCGGCTATGACGATGCGCCCCATGGTCATGCCGAAGTGCTGTTCGAAAACGTCAGGGTCCCGTTCGAGAACGTGCTGCTCGGTGAGGGGCGGGGGTTTGAAATCGCACAGGGAAGGCTCGGGCCGGGACGCATTCACCACTGCATGCGCTCGATCGGCATGGCGGAGCGGGCGCTGGAGCTGATGTGCAGGCGTTCCATTGACCGCGTCGCGTTCGGCAAGCCGTTGGCCAGGCTGGGCGGCAATATCGACCTGATCGCCGACTCGCGCATGGAAATCGACATGGCACGCCTGCTGACCCTGAAAGCGGCCTACATGATGGATACCGTCGGCAACAAGGTCGCCAGGAGCGAAATCGCGCAGATCAAGGTGGTGGCGCCCAATGTGGCGCTGAAGGTCATCGATCGGGCGATCCAGATGCACGGCGCCGCCGGGATTTCCAGTGATTTCCCGCTGGCCTACATGTACGCGATGCAGCGTACGTTGCGTCTGGCTGACGGCCCGGATGAAGTGCATCGCGCTGCCGTCGGCAAGTATGAGTTGGGCAAATATATGCCGGCAGATCCGACGCGCAGCCAACTCTAGCTTTCAGCGAATTACTGCACCCAGACTTCAACTCGACGGTTCTTGATCCGGCCGTCGTCGATATCATTGGTGGCCACCGGCATTTCGTCACCCAGGCCGACGATGTCGCGGAACGTCACGCCGCTTTTTAGCAGTTCCCGGCGCACCGCCATGGCACGCAGCCTGGAGAGCAGGGCGGCACGCTCCGGGTCGCTCTTGGCGTCGCCGAAGCCGACCAGCGTCACATGCCGGTCCAGTTTGTTGCTGGACTTCAGGTAATCCGCAACCCGCTTGAGGTCCTGCTGCGCCTTGTTGTCGAGGCGCGCGCTGCCCTGAGCAAAGCGGAAGTTGACTGACAGGCGTTCGGCCTTGCGTGCCAGCGCCTGGTAATCGGCGGGCATCTGCGCGGTAGGCTGCACCTTGAGCACCTGCACGGTCTGCGCGACAAAACCGCTTTGCGCGACGATGGCTTGGCCCTCGGCACTCTGCGCAAACCGGACCAACGCCTGCGCCCAGCGCTGATGGGCCGAGGTGGGCACATAAAAGTACAGTCGTCGCGACAGCGGATAGTCTTCGGTGGCAATCAGGCTGACGGTCGGCAGCATGGGCCTGGAATCACCGTCGGCGATGGCTACCGCCTTGGCGCGGCGTATGGAAGGCAGGCCAGTGAAGCCGATGCCATTGATGTCCTTGCTGACTTCGTCGGAGAGCTGTTCGCTGGATTCGAATCGCGCAGCGCTGCCCAGCAGGCTCTTGCCGTATTTGGTCAGTACCAGGTCCTTGAACGTCTCGTAGGTGCCGGACTTTTCATCGCGAACATAGAGATGGATGGCGCCTGGATTGCCACCGACCTCACTCCAGTTTCTGACTTCGCCACTGAAAATGCGTGCCAGTTGAAGGGTATCCAGTTGTCTCAGCGGATTGCCGGGATGCAGGATCACTGCGACGCCGTCGATGGCAATTGTTTGCTCGCTGGCTGCGCCTTTCAGATCACCCAGGCTGGCGAGGTCTTTGGCTTCCTGATCCTTGATCGGTCGAGAGGAGGCCGCGATGTCTGCGTTACCTGCTTTCAGCGCGGTAAAACCGGTGCCTGAACCATGTGCAGCGATTTCGACACTGACAGGTTGTCCGGCGGCCGTGGTCCCCACGACGCGCTGTTCATTAAGAGTGTTGCCGGGAAGGGTCTGTACCGACTGCAGACCTTGCTGGCGCATCAATCCTTCGACCAGCGCAGGCCCCAGTTGTGCATTGATGGTGTTGGAGCCTTGAATGCGCAAGGCCGGTGTATCGCCAGCAGGCAACGGCAGTGCGGCTTGCGCGAAAGCGGGCAGGGTGGCGCTCGACAGGATGAGCGCCGTAAGCAAAGCGCGCAGCATCGGCGTCACCATGAATCACGGGAGGGTGCCGGGAGAATAAGTCAGAGAGATTGCCGGAATATGACAATTTCAGGGGCTGTGCGTGTTTCAGCGCGACCCATCCTTGTTAAAGAAGGATCGCGCAAGAGGGGCCAGTAGGGGCAATCAGCTCAGTTCCAGCCAGATCGGCGCGTGGTCGGACGGCTTTTCCATTGCGCGCAAATCGTAATCCACACCCGCTTCCTTGATGCGTGGCTGCAGGCCGGTAGAGGTCATGATCAGATCGATGCGCAGGCCGCGTTTGGGCTCGTCTTCAAAGCCACGGCTGCGATAGTCGAACCAGCTGAAGCGGTCGACGACTTCCGGATGCAGGTGTCGAAAGCTGTCCACCAGGCCCCAGTTTTTCAGGCGCTCCATCCACTCCCGCTCTTCGGGCAGAAAGCTGCACTTGCCGGTTTTCAGCCAGCGTTTGGCGTTGTCGGCGCCGATGCCGATATCGCAGTCCTGCGGAGAAATATTCACGTCGCCCATGACGATCAGCGGCTGATCGTTGCGGAATTGCCCCTCGAGCAGGTTTTGCAGGTTTTCATAAAAGCGCTGTTTGGCGGGAAATTTGGTCGGGTGGTCGCGGCTTTCGCCCTGTGGAAAGTAGCCATTCATGATGGTCACCGGCTGGCCGTTGCTGTCGGCATAAGTCCCCCAGATGAAACGCTTCTGGGATTCCTCGTCGTCCCCCTCGAAGCCCTTGTGCAGGGCCAGTGGCGCATTGCGCGACAGCAGCGCGACACCGTAATGACCTTTCTGGCCGTGGAAGTGAACGTGATAGCCCAGCGCTTCGACTTCTGCCTGGGGGAATTGCTCGTCCGAAACCTTGGTTTCCTGAAGACCGATCACGTCAGGCTGATGTTTGTCGATCAGCGCCGCCAACTGATGCGGTCGAGCGCGCAGACCATTGATGTTGAACGAGACGATTTTCATAAAACAGCGGTCCTGAGCAAAAACAAACAGCGATGCTAGCCGACCTGTGGTTTCAGGACCAGTGCCGAGTCGCAAGCACAGGCCATTGTGTGTCTGGATAATTCATTGGAACTGTTATCAATGGCCATCACTCGAAAGCCTGCTTGCCAAAACCGCTGCGCCAGACGCAGTTCCGTTAACACGAGGCCCTTTATGTCCCTACCTGCTGCCATCACGGGTGAAATTCGCCAACTCGACAGTGGTTATTCCCGTGAAACCCGCTCCTTGCTGTTCAGGGCCTACCGGCACGATCCGACATTTGCCTATCTGTTCAACGCCGAGCGCGAGGGATATGAGCAACGCGTGTTGGCGACCATCCGCCAACTGGTCAAACAACACTTTTTGCAAAACCAGCCTGCGTTGGGCCTGTTTCTCCAGGACCGTTTGGTCGGCGTTGCGCTGATCGCACCACCGCAGCGCCGCCTGGGTGTCACCGAAAGCTGGGCCTGGCGCCTGCGCATGGTGATGGACACCGGCCTGGGCTGCACCCAGCGCTATCTGGCGTATTACAACGCGGTACTTGCCTGCGTGCCGTCGGAAACCGTACATGTGCTGCCGTTGATCGGCCTCGATCCGGAGTTCCAGGGGCAGAAGCTCGGTCAGGACCTGAGCGAGCAACTGCTGGCGGCGCTGCACGACTGGTGCGCAGTGGATGAACACTCTCAGGGCATCGTGGTCGATACCGGCAATCCGCGCTATCTGGAGTTCTATAAGCGACAGGGCTATGAAGAGATCGGTGAAATTGCTGTAGGCCCCGTCCGAGAGCACGTGTTTTTTCATCCCAACCCTCAGGTATCACTGCCGGTCCCTGACGTAATGGCCTGAATATCCGACAATTCGTGGGCTTCCAGTGCAGCCTGTCGATCGTGGTAGCATCTACGCCCATGAAGCTTTTCAGACTATTCAGCAGCGTGTTCCTGATGACCATGAGTGCGGCCGCGCTTGCCCAGGCCCGCCTCGATGTCAGGATCAAGCCTGCCAATCCGCAACTCAAGGCCAACGTCGAAGGGTATGTCGGTGATCTGGGCGAGCGTGACGCCCAGGCATTGCGCAACTTCAGCCTGGGCGCCGAGCAGCAGGCGGAAAAAGCCGCTCAGGCGCTGGGTTATTACCAGGCGCAGATCGACAGTGAGATAAAGGATGGAGAGCAGCCCAGCCTGGTGATCAACATCCAGCCGGGCGAACCCATTCACCTGCGCAATGTGGTGATCCGGGTCGAAGGGCCGGCGGCAGCAATGAAGGCCTTTCGTGTGCCGAGCAGCGACGCGCTGAAAAGCGGCGCGGTGTTGAATCATGGCAATTATGAAGACGCCAAGCGCCTGATCCAGAATCAGGCCTCGCGCTACGGATTTTTCAGTGGCCACTTCTCCCGTCAGCGCCTGGCCATCGATCCGCGGGCCGGTGTGGCCGATATCGAGCTGGTTTATGAAAGCGGACCGCGCTACACGCTCGGCAAGGTCATGTTCAGCGGCGACGCGCCATTTGATGACGATCTGCTCAAACGCATGGTGCCGTTCAAGGAAAACACGCCTTACGACTCCCAACTGATTGCCGAACTGACCCAGGCCATGCAGGGCAGCGGTTATTTCGAGGGCGTGCGAGTCGATGCTGCGCCCACTGCAGCGGAAAATCAGGTCATTCCGGTGACCGTCCAGCTCGAAACCCGCAAACCTCGCACCATGGGGCTGGGCCTGGGCTATTCGACCGACGTCGGCCCGCGTGGCAAAGCCAACTGGACCCGGCACTGGGCCAACCCGCAGGGCCACAGTTATGGCTTCGAATCCGAGATCTCCGCGCCACGGCAGAATATCGGCCTGTGGTACGACGTGCCCCTCGATCCGCCGCTGACCGACAAATTGCGCTACGCCGGCGGTTATCAGTACGAAGAGATCGCCGGAACCGACAGCCTCAGCAAGTTGCTGACTGCCGGGCCTGAATGGCACAGCAAGCTGCCCAGCGGTTGGGAGCGGGTCATATCCCTGAAATGGCAGCGTGAAGAATACCGCCTGGGCGATGACGCCGGCCTCAGCACGTTGCTGATGCCCGGTATCAGTTACTCGTACCTGCGCAGTGACAACCGTATCGACCCGCACCAGGGTTACCGCCTGCAATTCGACACGCAGGTGGCCAAGGAGGGCATGTTGTCTGACGCCAACCTGGTGCATGCCAATGTGCTGCTCAAAGGGCTGACCACGGTCGCGCAAAATCACCGCTTTCTCGGTCGTGTGCAGTTTGGCGGCAACCTCACCGACGGTTACACCTCGATACCGCCATCGCTGCGCTTTTTTGCCGGCGGTGATCAAAGCGTGCGCGGCTATGACTATCAGAAGCTGTCACCGACCAATTCCGACGGCGACCGCATCGGTGGGCGATACATGTTTGCCGGCAGCGTCGAATACCAATATTCCATTGCTGACAAATGGCGCCTGGCGACCTTCATCGATCAGGGCAACTCGTTCAACAGCCTGGACAAGCCAGACCTGAAAACCGGGGTTGGTTTTGGCGTGCGCTGGGTATCTCCAGTGGGCCCTCTGCGTCTCGATCTGGCCCACGCGCTGGACGATGATGGTGGAATCCGTCTGCACTTTTCGATGGGGCCGGAGCTTTGAACAAGGCGAACATCACCCGCGGCGCCAAGATCGTCGGGCTGGGACTTGTTGCATTACTGCTGCTGGTGGTCATCAGTGTCGCGCTGCTGCTGGGCACCCACACGGGCAGTCAGTGGGCCTTGGCTCGGGTGCCCGGTGTACAGCTGGAAAACTTTCAGGGACGACTGGGCGGCCAGTGGAGCGCTGAGCGCCTCGTGTGGCAGCAGGGCGCAGACCGCGTCGAGGTTCAATCCGTCGATTTCGTCTGGACGCCTGCCTGTCTGTTGAAGATGACGCTGTGCATCGACCGTCTGCATGCGCAGCAGGTGCTGATGCACTTCCCGCCGAGCGAGACGCCCGCCAGCAACGGCCCTATCCAGTTACCGACGCTCAGGTTACCGCTGGCTCTACAACTGGGTGATATACAGCTGGGTGGTCTGCAACTGGATGGCGTCGAACAGTTGCGCGATCTCAAGCTGGCAGCGCACTGGACCGCCGAAGGCTTGAAGATCGACAGTGCGCACCTGCAACGTGATGCGCTGGTGCTGGACCTCAATGGCCTGCTGAAACCCGAGGGCGACTGGCCACTCAGCGTGCAAGGTCAACTGCAACTTCCACCACAGGATGGCCAGCCCTGGGCGCTGGCGCTGGATATCCAGGGCGATCTGCTGAAGACACTGCAGCTCAAGGCGGACAGCAGCGGTTATCTGCCGGGTTTGCTGACCGGCGAGTTGCAACCCCTGGCCGAACACCTTCCGGCACGCATCAAGCTGACTGCCGAGCACTTCAAGCCCAGCGCTGCATTGCCTGATACCCTGCAACTCGACCAGTTGCTGCTGACCGCCGAGGGCAATCTTGACTCGGGCTACCTGATAGATGGCAGTGCCAGCCTTCCCGCAGAGAAAAGCCCTGTTGCGTTGGCATTGAAAGGGCGTGTGGATGCCAACGGCGCAACCATCGCCGGACTCGATCTGGCCGCCGATGATCAGCAGCGTCTGGCCATCAAAGGCAAGATGAACTGGCAGAGCGGTCTTTCTGCGGAGGCGAGCATCGACTGGCTGGATTTCCCCTGGCAGCGCCTGTATCCACTGGCGGCAGAGCCTCAGGTGGCATTGCATGCCTTCAAGGGTGATATTTCCTATACCGATGGCAATTACCTCGGCAATTTCAACGCCAGCCTTAAAGGGCCTGCCGGTGCGTTCACCCTGGTCAGCCCGTTCAGCGGCAATCTGCAAGAGATCCATCTGCCGCAACTGGAACTGGTCGCCGGGCAGGGCAAGGCCAGCGGTTTCCTGAACCTGCAATTCGCTGACGGCATCGGCTGGGATACGGCTCTGGACCTGAGTGCGCTGGACCCTTCATTCTGGGTTGCCGAACTGCCCGGCACACTGGCAGGCCCATTGCGCAGCAAAGGTCAGATGCGCAATGAGAAGCTTGACCTCAGCGCCGACCTCGATTTGAAAGGGCGTCTGCGTGGTCAGCCGGCGCTGCTGCAAGCCAAGGCTGACGGCCGTGATCAGCAATGGAATGTCAGCAGCCTGAGCATCCGCCTCGGCGACAACCGTATTCAAGGTACGGGTAGTCTGCAAGAGCGTCTCAAAGGGCAACTGGACCTGGATCTGCCACGTCTGGCCCAGCTTTGGCCACGCTTGCAGGGGCAAGTCAAAGGCCGGCTGGACCTGGCCGGAACGTTGCAGGCACCCCAGGGGCAACTGGCCTTGCAGGGCAGCCAGCTCGCCTTGCAGGACAATCGTCTGCAAACCCTCACGCTCAACGCCAGACTGGATCAGGCGCAGCGCGCGATCATCAACCTGAAAGGTGCCGGTATCCAGGCTGGCGATACCCAGTTGGGCACCTTGCTGGTGGACGGTCAGGGCACGCTCAAGAACCAACAACTGAAACTGGACCTGCAAGGACCATTGCTCAAGCTGGCCATCGGCCTTGACGGAGGCCTGGATAAGGGTGATTGGCGAGGCCGGCTGGCCAGCGGTACGGTGCAAAGCGGCGGGCAGAACTGGCGTCTGCAGCAGCCGGCGAAGATCGAGCGTCTGGCTGACGGCCGCCTCAACTTCGGTGCGCATTGTTGGTTGTCCGGGGCCGCCAGCCTGTGTGGCGGCGATCAGCGCCTGATGCCGGAACCCCATTTGCGTTATCAGCTCAAGAATTTCCCGCTGGACAGCCTGGCTCAATGGATGCCCAAGGATTTTGCCTGGAAGGGCGCGTTGAATGCAGACGTGCAGCTCGACATTCCGGCAGCGGGTCCCAGCGGCAAGGTCACGATTGATGCCGGAGGCGGAACGCTGCGGGTACGCAACAACAATCAGTGGCTGGACTTCCCTTATCAGACGCTGAAACTGGCCACCACGCTGGCGCCCAAACGCATCGACACGCGTCTGGACTTCGATGGCGGCAAGCTGGGAAGGCTGCTGCTCAACGCGCAGATCGACCCGCTGGCCAAGGACAAGCCCCTGGCAGGTGACTTCAACCTCTCGGGGCTGGATATCTCGGTGGCACGTCCTTTCGCGCCGATGGTGCAGAAACTCAATGGGCGTCTGAATGGCAATGGCCGGTTGTCAGGCACGTTGCTGGCGCCACTGGTCAACGGCAACGTGACGCTTGAAGGGGGTGAGGTGGCAGGGGCAGAGCTGCCTATGGAACTGCACGACCTCAAGGTCCAGGCGTTGATTGCCGGAGAAAGCGTACAGCTCAACGGCGGCTGGAAAAGTGGCAGCACCGGGCAGGGCAGCATAGGCGGTCAGGTGGCCTGGGGGCAGAGCCTGAATGTCGATGTGAGCCTCAAGGGCTCGCGCCTGCCGATCAATGTCGAACCCTATGCGGCGGTAGAGGCGGCGCCTGACCTGAAAATCTCCATGCAGGGCGAGCGACTGGCCATCTCCGGCAAGGTGCTGGTGCCCAAGGGCGCGATTACCGTGCGCGAGTTGCCGCCTTCTACTGTGAAGCTCTCCGGTGACACGGTAATTGTCGGACAGCAGACCGAGCAGGGCGCTGCGCCGCTGGCTGTAGCGATGGATATCGATGTGGACGTCGGCCAGGAAAAGCTCAGCTTCAGCGGGTTCGGGCTCACTGCCAATCTGGTCGGGCATGTGCACATCGGTGACAACCTGGACACCCGTGGCGAACTGAACCTGAACGATGGTCGTTATCGTGCCTACGGGCAGCGGCTGACCATCCGCAAGGCGCGTCTGCTGTTTGCCGGTCCGGTCGACCAGCCTTATCTGGACATCGAAGCGATTCGCCAGACCGACGACGTGATTGCCGGTATTCGCCTGACCGGCAGCGCCGAGCAGCCTACCACCGAGGTGTTCTCCGAACCTGCGATGAGCCAGGAGCAAGCGCTTTCCTATCTGGTCATGGGCAGACCGCTCAGTACTTCCGGCGAAGACAACAACATGGTTGCTCAGGCTGCGCTGGCGCTGGGTGTGGCAGGCAGCTCGTCGACCACCGGCAAGCTCGCGGACAATCTGGGTATCAAGGACTTCGAGCTGGACACCTCGGGAACCGGCGACAAGACCAACGTGGTTGCCAGCGGCAAGATCACCGATAAGCTCAGCCTGCGCTATGGCGTAGGCGTGTTTGAACCGGCCAATACGATTGCCTTGCGCTATCTGCTCAGCAAGCGCGTGTACCTTGAGGCCGCGAGCGGTGTTGCCAGCTCGCTGGATATTTTCTATAAAAGGGACTTCTAGGCGAGGGTCGGCGGCGGTAATGGCCCGGCGTCCCGCTGCCCGGCCTTTCCCGGACGTCCCTCTTGCAACTGCAAGTCCCTTCACTCCTTTTCTACCTTCAGGTTGCCGGCCATCATGGATCGATTCAACGCCATGCGCGTGTTCACCCGTATCGTCGAGCTGGGCGGTTTCGCCAGGGCGGCCGAGAGTCTGCACATGCCGCGTGCCTCGGTGACGATCCTGATCAAACAGCTGGAAGCGCATTTGGGCGTACAGCTTTTGCAGCGTACGACGCGTCAGGTCAGCGCCACCCCGGACGGCAAGGCCTATTACCAGCGCTGCGTCAGCCTGCTGGCCGATCTGGACGATGCCGAGGCATCGTTCTCGGCGACCGGGGCCGAGCCCAAGGGGCTGTTGCGTGTCGATCTGCCGGTCAGTCTGGGCCGTATGATCATCATCCCGGCGTTGCCTGAATTCAGCCGGCGCTACCCGCAGATCCGTCTGGAGATCGGCATGAGTGACAGGCCGGTCGATCTGATCCGCGAAGGCGTGGACTGCGTGTTGCGTGCCGGCGCGGCACTGGATGAAACACTGGTTGCCAGGCCGCTGGGCAGTCTGACCCAGATTACCTGCGCCAGTCGTGAGTACCTGGCGCAACACGGCACACCACTGGACCTGCAGGACCTCGCGCAACATCAGGTAATCGAATATTTTTCGACCAGCACCGGCAAGCGTTATGGTCTGGAGTTCATGGCCGATGGCATGGACGTTGAGCACGCATCGGTCTGCGCGATCGCTGTCAACAGTGCCGATGGCTATGTCGCGGCGTGCGAAGCCGGTTTCGGCCTGATTCAGGTGCCGCGCTACCATGTCGCCGCGCAATTGCGCAGCGGTGTGCTGGTGGAGGTACTGCGTTTGCATCGTCCGCCGCCGCTGCCACTGACAGCGCTTTACCCCCCGCACCGACAGTTGTCACGACGGGTCAGGGTATTCGTTGATTGGCTGGTGGAATTGTGTGCCCACACAGATATCAGGGACAGACTGGTTTCCTGAAAAAAATTCAGAATTATCCCATATAGGCCGCGGCACACTTTCGTGTTTAACTTCCGGCTCTTTCATCCATTTTGAAAAGGAACGTGTTTCATGGCTCAAGTGACCCTCAAAGGCAGCCCCGTTCAGGTCAGTGGCAACCTGCCTGAAGTCGGTAGCAAGGCACACGATTTCACGCTGGTCGGCGCAGGTCTTGCGGATAAAACCCTGGCTTCCTTCGCCGGCAAGCGCAAGGTACTGAACATCTTCCCGAGCGTCGATACGCCGACCTGTGCCACCTCGGTACGTAAATTCAACACCCAGGCCAATGACCTGAGCAACGCTGTGGTTCTGTGCATCTCGGCCGACCTGCCGTTTGCCCAGGCCCGTTTCTGCGGCTCCGAAGGCCTGGAGAATGTCCAGAACCTGTCCTCGTTTCGCAGTGCTGACTTTGCTCAGAATTATGGTGTTGCCATTGCAGACGGTCCGCTCGCGGGTCTGACTGCGCGCGCCGTGGTCGTTCTGGACGAGAACGACAAGGTGCTGCACAGCGAACTGGTTGCCGAGATCGGTAGCGAGCCCAACTACGACGCTGCATTGGCTGTGCTGAAGTAACTTTCCGCAACCTGTCGACGGCCTGAATCCGCTCAGGCCGTTTTTTTGTTTGTGCTTCATACGTTTATCCAAAGTAAGCGCTTGGTAAAGCCGCTTTGCTTGTAACGTAACTGTGCTTATTGTTCAGCCTTCTGAACAAACCCCCACCTGTAATGGTTGATTTATTCATGCAATCGTCTGGCTCCCGTAAATCCCGTCGCTGGTTGATCAGTTTGCTGGTCCTGTTGGTCATTGTTGCCTTGTGCTGGTGGTTCTGGCCTGCGTCCACTTCCGGCAAGGGGACCGAGAGCAACAAGAAGCCCGCCACAAGCGGCATGGCACGGCCCGGCTTCGGCGGATCGGCTGTCGCGGTCCCGGTGCGTGTGGCCCCGGCTACCGAAGGTGATTTTCCGATCTACTACAAAGCGCTTGGCACCGTGACGGCGATGAACACCATCAATGTGCGCAGCCGCGTGGCGGGGGAGCTGGTCAAGATTTATTTCCAGGAAGGGCAGATGGTCAAGGCGGGTGATCTGCTGGCTGAAATCGATCCGCGCAGCTATCAAGTGGCGTTGCAACAGGCCGAAGGTACGCTGGCCACCAACCAGGCGCTGCTCAAGAACGCTCAGCTCGACGTGCAGCGTTATCGAGGCTTGTTTGCCGAGGACAGCATCGCTAAACAGACCCTCGACACTGCCGAGTCGCTGGTCAATCAATACAAGGGCACGATCAAGACCAATCAGGCTGCCGTGGCTGACGCAAAACTCAGCCTGGACTTTAGTCGCATCCGTGCCCCCATTGCCGGGCGTGTCGGCCTCAAACAGTTGGACGTGGGCAATCTGGTTGCCGCCAATGACACTACCGCGCTGGTGGTGATTACCCAGACCCAGCCTATTTCCGTGGCGTTCACGCTGCCTGAAAAGGACCTGTCGAAAGTCATTTCCCGCTACCGCACCGGCGACAAGCTGCCCGTTGAAGCCTGGGACCGTGGCGATACGAAGATGCAGGCCACCGGCGTACTGGTCAGCCTCGACAACCAGATCGACGTGGCCACCGGCACACTGAAGTTCAAGGCGCGTTTCGATAACAGCGACGAGGTCCTGTTTCCCAATCAGTTCGTCAATGTGCGGCTGCGCGCCGACACGCTGAAAAAAGTCACGCTCGTGCCGACCGCGGCCGTGCAGTTCGGTACCGACGGGACCTTTGTCTATGTGCTGGACGGTGACAAGAAGGTCAAGCTCAAGCTGCTGAAGACCGGCCCGAGCGACGAGACATCCACGGTGATTACCGAAGGTCTGGCGGCCGGTGAGCGGGTGGTGCTCGAAGGCACCGATCGCCTGCGCGACGGTGCCGAAGTCGAAGTCGTCAACGACAGCAAGGAAGTACCGGCTGGCCCGGCCCAGAAGCTGCAAGGTAAGCCTGACAGCAAGACCGACAAGTCGGCGGCGCTCGGCAAGGTGGAAAAACCAAACGTATGAACATGTCACGCCTGTTCATCCTGCGTCCGGTTGCCACCACACTGAGTATGTTGGCAATCGTCCTGGCGGGCCTGATCGCCTATACCTTGCTACCGGTTTCGGCGTTGCCCCAGGTCGACTATCCGACCATCCGGGTGATGACCCTGTACCCGGGTGCCAGCCCGCAGGTGATGACCAGTTCCGTGACTGCGCCTCTGGAACGTCAATTCGGACAGATGCCCGGCCTGACCCAGATGGCCTCGACCAGCTCGGGCGGTGCGTCAGTCATTACGTTGCGCTTCAGCCTTGAAATCAATATGGATGTGGCCGAGCAGCAGGTGCAGGCGGCGATCAACGCGGCCACCAACCTGCTGCCAACCGATCTGCCGGCGCCTCCGGTCTACAACAAGGTCAACCCGGCCGACACACCGGTTCTGACCCTGGCGATCACTTCGAAAACCATGTTGTTGCCCAAGCTCAATGATCTGGTCGATACGCGCATGGCGCAGAAGATCTCGCAGATCAGCGGCGTGGGCATGGTCAGCATTGCCGGCGGGCAGCGGCAGGCGGTACGGATCAAGGTCAACCCGGAGGCGCTGGCCGCCAACAGCCTCAACCTGTCCGATGTGCGTACCCTGATCAGCGCCTCCAACGTCAACCAGCCGAAGGGCAACTTTGACGGGCCGACCCGGGTGTCGATGCTGGATGCCAACGATCAGCTGAAGTCTCCGGAGGAGTACGCCAACCTGATTCTGGCTTATAAGGATGGCGCACCCTTGCGCCTGAAGGATGTGGCCGAAATCGTCAATGGTGCCGAAAACGAGCGGCTCGCGGCCTGGGCCAATCGTAGCCAGGCGGTGCTGTTGAACATTCAGCGTCAGCCGGGCGCCAACGTCATCGAGGTGGTCGACCGGATCAAGGCGTTGCTGCCGTCGATCACCGAAAACCTTCCGGCCGGCCTCGACGTCGTGGTCCTGACGGATCGCACGCAAACCATCCGCGCGTCGGTGACCGATGTTCAGCACGAATTGCTGATCGCGATCGTCCTGGTGGTGCTGGTCACGTTCCTGTTCCTGCGTCGTTTCAGCGCGACGATCATTCCCTCGATTGCCGTTCCGCTGTCGCTGGTGGGCACGTTCGGCGTGATGTACCTGGCCGGTTTTTCGGTCAACAACCTGACGCTGATGGCCATGACCATTGCGACCGGTTTCGTTGTCGATGACGCCATCGTCATGCTGGAAAACATCTCCCGGCACATCGAAGAGGGCGAGACGCCCTTGCAGGCCGCCCTCAAGGGCGCGAAGCAGATCGGTTTCACCCTCATTTCCCTGACACTGTCACTGATTGCGGTATTGATCCCGCTGTTGTTCATGGCCGACGTGGTAGGGCGGCTGTTCCGCGAGTTCGCGATAACCCTGGCGGTCGCGATATTGATATCGCTGGTGGTCTCGCTGACCCTGACGCCGATGATGTGCGCGCGCTTGCTCAAGCGCGAGCCCAGGGAAGAAGAGCAGAGCCGCTTTTACCGGGCCAGCGGTGCCTGGATCGACTGGCTGATCGACATCTACGCGGGCAGGTTGCGCTGGGTGCTCAAGCATCAGCCCCTGACCCTGCTGGTTGCGCTGGCCACCCTGGCACTGACGGTGCTGCTGTACATCGTCGTACCCAAAGGCTTCTTCCCGGTGCAGGACACCGGCGTGATCCAGGGCATTTCGGAAGCGCCACAGTCGGTCTCGTTCGCAGCGATGAGCCAGCGTCAGCAGGCACTTGCCGACATCATTCTCAAAGACCCGGCGGTGGTCAGTCTGTCGTCCTACATCGGTGTCGACGGTGACAACGCCACGCTCAACAGCGGACGTCTGCTGATCAACCTCAAGCCTCACGGAGCGCGCGACCTGACTGCGTCCGAGGTGATCCAGCGCCTGCAGCCCGAGGTCGACAAACTGTCGGATATCCGTCTGTTCATGCAGCCGGTGCAGGACCTGACCATCGAAGACCGGGTCAGTCGCACCCAGTATCAATTCAGCATGTCGTCGCCCGACGCCGAACTGCTGACGCTGTGGAGCGAAAAGCTGGTAGACGCGCTCGGCAAGCGGCCCGAACTGAGGGATGTGGCCAGCGACCTGCAGGACAAAGGTTTGCAGGTGTACCTGAACATCGATCGTGATGCGGCCAGCCGGGTCGGGGTCACGGTTGCGAACATCACCGACGCGCTGTACGACGCATTCGGTCAGCGCCAGATATCCACCATCTATACGCAGGCCAGCCAGTACCGCGTTGTGCTGCAGGCTGCGTCGGGCAGTGAACTCGGCCCGGCGGCGCTCGAGCAGATTCACGTCAAGACCACCGATGGCGCACAGGTGAAGCTATCCAGCCTGGCGCGTGTCGAGCAGCGCCAGGCTCAGTTGGCCATCGCGCACCTTGGGCAGTTCCCGGCGGTGATGATGTCGTTCAACCTGGCGCCCGATATTGCCTTGGGCAAGGCGGTGAAGGTGATCGAGGAGGTCGAGCAGGAGATCGGCATGCCGATTGGCGTGCAGACCCAGTTTCAGGGCGCGGCCGAAGCGTTTCAGGCTTCGTTGTCCAGCACGTTGCTGCTGATTCTGGCGGCGGTGGTCACCATGTACATCGTGCTGGGCGTGCTCTACGAGAGCTACATTCACCCGATCACCATCCTCTCGACCCTGCCGTCGGCAGCAGTGGGGGCCTTGTTGGCTCTGCTGATCAGCGGCAACGATCTGGGGATGATTGCGATCATCGGCATCATTCTGCTGATCGGCATCGTCAAGAAGAACGCGATCATGATGATCGACTTCGCGCTCGACGCGGAGCGCAACCGCGGTGTTGCGCCCGAGCAGGCGATCTACGACGCGGCGCTGTTGCGCTTCCGGCCGATTCTCATGACCACCCTGGCAGCGTTGTTCGGCGCCATCCCGCTGATGCTTGCCAGTGGCTCCGGCGCCGAATTGCGGCAACCACTGGGGCTGGTGATGGTCGGCGGGCTGTTGCTCAGTCAGGTACTGACACTGTTCACCACGCCGGTCATCTACCTGTATTTCGACCGCCTTGGCCGTCGCTGGAGTCGCAAGCCTGCCGAGCCGGACCGGCTGGAACGAGCTGACGCATGAACCTCTCAGCGCCGTTCATCCGCCGCCCCGTTGCGACCGTTCTGCTGAGCCTGGCGATCATGCTGCTCGGCGCGGTGAGCTTTCGCTTGTTGCCAGTGGCACCGTTGCCGAACATGGATTTCCCGGTGATTGTGGTTTCGGCCAGCCTCGCCGGTGCCAGCCCTGAGGTGATGGCGTCCACGGTGGCCACGCCGCTGGAGCGTTCGCTGGGCAGTATTGCCGGTGTCAACACCATGACCAGCAATTCAAGCCAGGGCACCACGCGGATCATTCTGCAGTTCGACCTTGATCGCGACATCAACGGCGCTGCCCGGGAAGTGCAGGCGGCCATCAATGCCTCACGCAACCTGCTGCCCAGCGGGATGCGCAGCATGCCGACCTACAAGAAGGTCAACCCGTCGCAGGCGCCGATCATGGTCTTGTCGATGACCTCGACAGTGCTGGAAAAGGGTCAGCTTTACGACCTGGCGTCCACCATCCTGTCGCAGAGCCTGTCGCAGGTTTCCGGGGTCGGCGAAGTGCAGATCGGCGGCAGCTCGCTGCCTGCTGTGCGTATCGAACTGGAGCCGCAGATGCTCTCCCAGTACGATGTATCGCTCGATGACGTGCGTACGGCGATCACCAGCACCAACGTAAGACGGCCGAAGGGCTTTGTCGAAGACGACCAGCATAACTGGCAGGTGCAGGCCAACGACCAGCTGGAGACCGCCGAGGATTATGCGCCGCTGATCATTCGCTACAAGGACGGAGCGACCTTGCGCCTGAAGGACGTGGCGAAGGTCAGTGACGCCGTGGAAGACCGTTACAACAGCGGCTTCTACAACAATGACCGTGCCGTGCTGCTGGTCGTCAACCGCCAGGCGGGGGCCAACATCATTGAAACCGTGGCGCAGATCAAGGCGCAGTTGCCAGCGTTGCGAGCGGTGTTGCCGGCCAGTGTCAGCCTCAATATCGCGATGGACCGTTCGCCGGTTATCAAGGCGACGCTGCACGAAGCCGAAATGACCCTGCTGATTGCCGTCGTGCTGGTGGTGATGGTGGTGTTCCTGTTTCTCGGCAGTTTTCGCGCCTCGCTGATCCCCACCCTGGCGGTTCCGGTATCGCTGGTCGGCACGTTTGCGATCATGCACCTGTTCGGCTTCTCCCTGAACAACCTGTCACTGATGGCGTTGATCCTCGCCACCGGTCTGGTGGTGGACGACGCCATCGTCGTGCTGGAAAACATATCCCGGCATATTCACAACGGCCTCGACCCCATGAAAGCGGCTTTTCTGGGCGCCAAGGAGGTGGGGTTCACCTTGCTGTCGATGAACGTCTCGCTGGTCGCGGTGTTCATTTCCATCCTGTTCATGGGCGGTCTGGTCGAAAGTCTGTTTCGCGAGTTTTCCATCACCTTGTCGGTGGCGATCATCGTCTCGCTGATCGTCTCCCTGACCCTGACGCCGATGTTGTGTGCGCGCTGGTTGAAGCCGCGCGAAGCTCATGGGGAAAACGCCTTTCAGCGCTGGAGCGAGCGGGTCAACGATCGAATGGTGGCAGGCTACGACCGCTCGCTGGGCTGGGTGATGCGGCATCGACGGCTGACGCTGCTCAGTCTGCTGGTCACCGTGGTGGTCAATATCGCGCTGTATGTGGTGGTGCCCAAGACCTTTCTGCCGCAACAGGACACCGGGCAACTGATGGGTTTCGTACGCGGTGACGACGGCCTTTCGTTTTCGGTCATGCAGCCGAAAATGGAGACCTTCCGCCTGTCGATTCTCGCTGACCCTGCGGTGGAAAGCGTTGCCGGTTTTATCGGTGGCAGCGGTGGCACCAATAACGCCTTCATGATCGTGCGCCTCAAGCCGATTTCCGAGCGCAAGCTGTCGGCCGAGAAAGTGGTCGAGCGCCTGCGCAAGAACATGCCGCATGTGCCGGGCGGCAGGCTATTCCTGGCCCCGGATCAGGACCTGCAACTGGGCGGCGGTCGCGAGCAGACCAGTTCACAGTATCAATACATCGTGCAGAGCGCTGACCTGGGCAGCCTGCGTCTGTGGTACCCGAAAATCGTCGCAGCGCTCAAGTCGGTACCCGAGCTGACCGCCATCGACGCACGGGAAGGGCGCGGGGCGCAGCAGGTGACCCTGGTGGTCAACCGTGACACGGCCAAGCGGCTGGGTATCGATATGAACATGGTCACGGCGGTGCTCAACAACGCTTACAGCCAGCGCCAGGTATCGACCATCTATGACAGCCTCAACCAGTACAAGGTGGTGATGGAGGTCAATCCAAAATACGCCCAGGACCCGGTGACGCTGGAGCAGGTTCAGGTCATTACCGCAGACGGGCAGCGTGTACCGCTGTCGAGCATCGCCCATTACGAGCGCAGCCTGGCCAATGACCGGGTATCGCATGACGGTCAGTTCGCGGCCGAAAACATTTCCTTCGATCTGGCCGAAGGCGCCAGCCTCGACAAGGCCACTGTGGCGATAGAGCGGGCGATTGCCGCCATCGGTCTGCCGTCCGACATCATTTCCAAGATGGCCGGGACCGCCAACGCCTTCGCCTCCACGCAAAAGAGTCAGCCGTGGATGATCCTCGGTGCGTTGCTGGCGGTGTACCTGGTGCTGGGGATCCTCTATGAAAGCTACATTCATCCGCTGACGATCCTCTCGACGCTTCCGTCCGCAGGGGTTGGCGCATTGCTGACGATCTATGTACTGGGCAGCGAATTCAGTCTGATCTCCCTGTTGGGGCTGTTCCTGCTGATTGGCGTGGTCAAGAAAAACGCGATCATGATGATCGACCTTGCCCTGCATCTGGAGCGCGAACAGGGAATGACGCCGCAAGAGTCGATCCGCAGCGCCTGCCTGCAGCGCCTGCGGCCCATTCTGATGACTACGATGGCCGCCATCCTGGGCGCCTTGCCATTGCTGTTGAGCACCGCCGAAGGTGCCGAAATGCGCAAGCCGCTGGGCTTGACCATCATCGGCGGCCTGATCTTCAGCCAGGTCCTGACCCTCTATACCACCCCGGTGGTTTACCTTTATCTCGACCGTCTGCGCCATCGTTACAACAAATGGCGTGGCGTGCGTACCGATGCTGCTCTGGAAACTCCGCTATGACCGAACGCCTGGCATTCACCTCCCGCCCGACAGGGTTGATTCGTCCATTTGCGCTGGGGCTTTGCGTCGTGCTGCTCAGCGCCTGCGCTGTCGGGCCGGATTACCAGAAGCCGTCGATGGCTGCACCCGCGCAGTTCAAGGCTGCGCAGGGCTGGCGTGCGGCCACACCCAGTGACGGGATGGCCAAAGGTGCATGGTGGGAGGTCTACAAGGACCCGCAACTGAACGCTCTGGTCGAGCGCCTCAACACCTCCAACCAGACCGTCGCCCAGTACGATGCGCAGTATCGGCAGGCACAAACACTGGTGCGCAGCTCCAGGGCTGCCTTCCTGCCGACCCTCGACCTGACGACTGGCAAAACCCGCTCGGGGCAGGGCACTGGCACCTCGAACACCGGCACCAGTGCCTCGGGGATTCGCAACAGTTACAACGCGCAACTGGGCGTCAGTTGGGAGGCCGACGTCTGGGGCAAGCTGCGTCGCGGGCTGGAGGCCGACACCGCCAATGCGCAGGCGAGTCTTGCCGATCTGGCGGCGATGCGTCTTAGCCTGCAATCGGAGCTGGTACAGAATTACCTGCAATTGCGCGTGATCGATGAACAGAAACGCCTGCTGGAATCCACGGTGGATGCCTACCAGCGCTCCCTGACCCTGACGCAGAATCAGTACCGCGCCGGTATTTCCGGAAGTGATTCTGTTGCGCAGGCACAGACGCAGTTGAAAAGTACCCAGGCCGACCTGATCGACCTGGCCTGGCAGCGTGCGCAATACGAGAATGCCATCGCCGTACTGATGGGCATGGCGCCGGCAGACTTCAATCTGCCCGCCACCACTTCGATTCCGCAGTTGCCGCAGATCCCGCCAGGCTTGCCTTCGCAGTTGCTCGAACGCCGACCTGACATCGCCGCAGCCGAACGCTCGGTGATGGGTGCCAATGCCAATATCGGCGTGGCCAAGGCCGCTTATTATCCGGACTTCACGCTGAGCATGAGCGGCGGTTACAGCAGCAGTACCTTTGCCAACTGGATCAGCCTGCCCAATCGCTTCTGGTCAGTGGGCCCGCAGCTGGCGCTGACCCTGTTCGACGGCGGCAGGCGCTCGGCCGAGGTCGATCGTACCGAAGCTGTGTATGACCAGACTGTCGCCCAGTACCGGCAGACCGTGCTGAACGGTTTTCAGGAGGTCGAGAACTATCTGGTTCAGCTCAAGGTATACGAGCAGGAAGCTGCAGTGCGCCAGGAAGCGCTGGTCTCGGCTCGTGATTCGTTGCGCCTGACCAACAATCAATACAAGGCCGGGTTGATCGGTTACCTGGACGTCGTCAATGTTCAGGCCACCGCATTGAGCAACGAGCGCAGTGTGCTCAGTGTGCTGCAAAGCAGGTTGATTGCCAGCGTTCAACTGATCGCCGCACTGGGCGGGGGCTGGGATGCCGAGACAGGTTTGACGCTCCGGGAATGAGTATTTCGTGTTTAAAACGCAGTTTTCGGTAAACTGTTCGCATTAAACGAAAAAATAATAGCTATTCGCCATCTTTTCGACCAGTTGCCGCGACATTTGGCAGCTAATGCGTACAATCAGCCGCACAAGATCGGCATGGACGCGCTCATTGGTTTCCAGGTGCGTTTATGTTGATTGGCAGCTACATCCCCTCACTCGTCGTCATATCAATCCTCGTCGCTATTCTTGCCGCGTACACGGCCCTCGATCTGGTGGGCCGCATCGTTTCGGCCAGGGGCCGTGCTGTCCACCTATGGACTGCGGGAGGCGCTATCGCAATGGGCGTCGGCACCTGGTCGACGCATTTCATCGGTATGCTGGCGTTCGTATTGCCCATCGACCTGGGCTACGACGTGCCACTGGTGCTGCTGTCGCTGTTGATCGCCATCGGCTTTTCAGGGTTCGCCCTGTGGCTCGCCACCCAGCCACGATTGCCCGCGCTGCAACTGAGCCTGGGTGCGGTGTTGCTGGGGCTCGGCATCAGCGCCATGCACTACACCGGCATGGCGGCAATGCGCATGCAGCCGGGCATTCAATACACGCCGTGGCTGTTCGTGCTTTCTGTGGTCATTGCTATCGCTGCGTCTGCGGCAGCATTGCGCATAGCCTTCCATCTTCGCCAGCAGCGCCCCAGGGTCTACCTGCTACGCGCCTCGGCGGCGCTATTGCTGGGGCTGGCTGTCATCGGCATGCATTACACCGGCATGGCCGCTGCGAATTTTGCCGATGGCAGCTTTTGCGGTGCACTTTCACAGGGGCTGAGCAGTAACGGGCTGGACCGAATCGTGCTGGTCGCCAGCCTGTCGATTCTGGGGATTGCGCTGTTCAGCTGTATTCTCGACTCCCATCTGGAAACACGTACCGCCGTGCTGGCCGACTCCCTGACGCAAGCCAATCTGGAACTGACCCACCTGGCCCTGCATGACAACCTGACCGGTTTGCCAAACCGGGCGTTGTTGACGGAACGCATCGATCGGGCAATGAAGAGGGCCACAGAGACGGGCGGCTGCTTTGCGCTGATGTTCATGGACCTCGATGGCTTCAAGCCGGTCAATGACGCGTTCGGCCACCACACCGGCGACCTGCTGTTACGGCAGGTCGCCTTGCGTCTGCGCAACAGCCTGCACCGGCGCGACACGCTGGCCAGGGTTGGCGGCGATGAGTTCGTCCTGCTGGTGGAGCTGCAAAACCCCGAGGATGCATTGGCCGTTGCCAGACGGCAGGTCAATGAAGTCGGCAACCCGTTTAACATTGGCGAACATCAGTTGCAGATTTCACTGAGCATCGGCATCTGCATGTACCCGGGCAATGGCAGCACCCAGCATGAGCTTCTGATCAATGCCGACGCGGCCATGTACCACACCAAAGCTGCCGGTAAGAATGGCTACAGCTTTTTCGATGCGTCTATGAACAGTAACGCCCGCAATCAACTGCAGATGTCGCAGGATTTGCACAAGGCGATCAAGCACCGGCAGTTCTGTATCTATTACCAACCCAAGTTCGACGCCATGACCGGGCTGCCCGTGGGCGCAGAGGCGTTGTTGCGCTGGAATCATCCGGAACAGGGTGTCCTCGGTCCTGACCTGTTCATTTCCATGGCGGAGAAAACCGGCCTGATCATTCAGATCGGCGAGTGGGTGCTGGATGAAGCCTGTCGGCAAATGCGTGAGTGGTACGCGCAGGGTTACTCGCACTGGCGCATTGCAGTCAACCTGTCAGCCTTGCAGTTCTGTCATTCCGGGCTGGTCACGGCAGTGGCGGACACACTGGCCCGGCATCAGTTGCCGGCCAACTGCCTGACCCTGGAAATCACCGAAACCACGGCGATGCATGATGCGGATGCCAGCCTGGCGGTGTTGCGAAGGCTTTCGGAAATGGGCGTGGACCTGTCGATTGATGATTTTGGCACCGGTTACTCCAGCCTGATGTACCTGAAGCGACTGCCCGCCAATGAAATCAAGATTGATCGGGGCTTCGTCCGCGACCTGGAACATGACACCGACGACGCCGCCATCGTCTCGGCCATCGTCGCAGTAGGGCAGGCGTTGAATCTGCGGATAGTCGCCGAAGGCGTCGAAACCGCTGTTCAGCAGCGCTTCCTGACTCATTTGGGATGTCACTCGCTGCAAGGCTTCCTGCTGGGTTATCCGTTACCGGCCCAGCAGTTTCTCGAAGAAATCCATGCAGCCGAGGCGAAAGCTGTGGTGGATGCGTCCGATACCGGGCAAGCCGCTTTCTGAAGCGCGCAGATGGCGCTGGACGGTAAAGGCTGTCACGATCCGAACCGGCTGGTTAACCTGTGAGGGTTGGCTGGATCCTGATGTCGGCCTTTGAAAAAAACACGAGACACTCCATGGAAAAAGTCCTCATTATCACCGGTGGTTCGCGTGGGATCGGCGCTGCTACAGCGCGTCTGGCTGCCTCACAGGGTTATCGGATCTGCATCAACTACCTGTCGGATCATGCTGCTGCCGAAAAGACCGCAGGCCAGGTGAGGGCGATGGGCGCCAAGGCGATCACCGTGCAGGCCGACGTCAGCAACGAAGACGAGATCATGCGGCTGTTTGCCAGGGTCGACTCCGAACTCGGTCGTGTCACCCACCTGGTCAATAATGCGGGCACCCTGGCGCAGGCTTCCAGAGTCGAGGACATGTCGGAATTTCGCCTGTTGAAGATGATGATGAACAACGTCGTCGGCCCGATGCTGTGCAGCAAACACGCCTTGTTGCGCATGTTGCCGGCGCACGGGGGGCACGGTGGCAGCATCGTCAACGTATCGTCGCTCGCGGCACGCCTGGGTTCGGCAGGCGAGTACATCGACTATGCGGCATCGAAAGGTGCGCTGGACACTTTCACCATCGGCCTGTCCAAGGAAGTCGCGGCTGAAAACGTTCGCGTCAACGCGGTACGTCCAGGTTTCATCTTCACCGACTTTCACGCCTTGAGCGGCGATCCGTTTCGCGTCAGCAAGCTTGAGGGTGCATTGCCCATGCGCCGTGGCGGTACGGCCGAGGAGGTGGCCGAAGCCATTCTCTGGTTGCTGTCGGACAATGCGTCTTACGCCACCGGAACGTTCATCGATGTGGCGGGAGGGCGCTGAAGGCGTCCATGGTCTGGCAGACGCCTTCAGATCCCGCTTACTGAGTCGTCACACCGTGACCGGTGGCGCATTGGCGGGCGGGTCGCCGACTGGCGTTTCATTGGGCGGCGGCGTGGATGGCGGCGGGTCCTGTGCGGGCACTGGCTCGGGCAGGGCGGGGTCATCGATGTTTGGATCGGGTACTTCTACCGGGTTGGGTAAGGTCATGGTTGCTGCCTCCTTGTAGACCCTGTTTACGACCGCCCGGCGTGGCCGATGATTCAATTGATTTGCTTCCTACCACAGTCGCCCCGTTGATCCGCTCAATGGCTGCTCCATCTCTGCGCACGACCGCCAAACATCCTCAAAACCTTTGAACTTTACCCTCGTTGACCGCTCGGAACCTAGGCAGCGGAAATAGATGAGTCGCCAGCACAGTGCGATCGTACGCTGCCATACCGTCAATTTTTCCATTGCATGGAATGCACAGGAGCGTCCCTGGGGCGTGAGGAGTGATGCTCGATGAATGAACAGCCATACGGTCCGGATTCCCTGGCCACCGATGTCCCGCAAGCAACCCTTCCGCTATCACTGACCCAGGCGCTGCAATTACCCCGCATCGTGATTGAAGACACGTTGCCGGTGATTGACGGTGGCTTGTTCGCGGCCAAGGCGATCATCGGGCAACCGGTTACCGTGACCAGCAAGGTCTATGCCGATGGGCACGACAAGATGGCGGTCAATATCCGCTGGCGTGCTGCCGATGAAGAACACTGGCACAGCGCGCCAATGCGCGAGCTGGGCAATGACAGCTGGGTGGGTGAATTCACCCCTACCTCGGTCAGCCGCCATGTGTTTCGCCTGGAAGCCTGGATCGATCAGTTCGGCAGCTATCGTTATGAGCTGGAGAAGAAGTTCGGCGCTGGCGTTCCTGTCGATCTGGAACTTGAAGAGGGCCGCATTCATCTGGTCCACGCCGCCGAGCGCAGCCAGAACGAGCAGCGCCAGCAGATCGAAAGTCTGCTGGGCCAGCTTGAACAGGGCGATAAAGACGAGAAAGTCGCGCTGCTGTTGCACAGCGAAACCGCCAGCCTGATGAAGCTGGCCGACAATCAGGCGTTCCTTAGCCGCAGCGTCGAGTTCCCGCTGGATGTCGAACGTGAGCTGGCACAGTTTGCCAGTTGGTACGAGCTGTTTCCCCGTTCGATGACCGACGATCCGGCGCGCCACGGTACGTTCAACGATGTGCATTCGCGTCTGCCGACCATTCGCGACATGGGCTTCGATGTGCTGTATTTTCCGCCGATTCATCCTATTGGCCGTGCCCACCGCAAGGGCCCGAACAACTCCCTGACCGCAGGCCCTGATGATCCGGGCAGCCCGTACGCGATCGGCAGCGAGGATGGGGGCCATGAAGCCATTCACCCACAGCTGGGCAGTCGTGAAGATTTCCGTAACCTTGTGAAAGCTGCAGCCGACCATGGTCTGGAAATCGCCCTGGACTTCGCCATCCAGTGTTCCCAGGATCACCCGTGGCTCAAGCAGCATCCGGGCTGGTTCTCGTGGCGTCCGGACGGCACGATCCGTTATGCGGAAAACCCGCCGAAAAAGTATCAGGACATCGTCAACGTCGACTTCTACGCGCCAGACGCCATCCCCGGCCTGTGGACGGAGTTGCGCGACATCGTTCTGGGCTGGGTCAACGAAGGCGTGAAAATCTTCCGCGTCGACAACCCGCATACCAAACCGCTGCCGTTCTGGCAGTGGATGATCGGCGAAGTGCGCAGTCAGCACCCTGAGGTGATGTTCCTGGCCGAAGCCTTTACCAAGCCGGCAATGATGGCGCGGCTGGGCAAGGTCGGTTACAGCCAGAGTTACACCTATTTCACCTGGCGCAACACCAAGGCGGAACTGTCCGAGTATTTCACCCAGCTCAATGAAGTCCCTTGGCGTGATTGCTATCGCCCGAATTTCTTCGTCAACACGCCCGATATCAACCCGCGTTTCCTGCATGAGTCCGGTCGCCCCGGGTTTCTGATCCGAGCGGCATTGGCAACTATGGGCTCCGGGCTGTGGGGTATGTATTCGGGGTTCGAGTTGTGCGAAGCGGCACCGATTCCCGGCAAGGAAGAGTATCTGGACTCGGAGAAGTACGAGGTTCGGGTTCGCGATTACGCGGCACCGGGCAACATCATTGCCGAGATCGCTCAGCTCAACCGCATTCGTCGGCAGAACCCGGCGCTGCAAACGCATCTGGGTCTGAAACTGTATAACGCGTGGAATGACAACATTCTGTACTTCGGCAAGCGCTCGGCGGACGGCAGCAACTTCATTCTGGTTGCAGTCAACCTCGACCCGTACAACGCACAGGAAGCGGATTTCGAGTTGCCGCTGTGGGAAATGGGCCTGCCGGATGACGCCGCTACGTCGGGTGAAGACCTGATGACCGGGCACCGCTGGACCTGGTACGGCAAGTATCAGCACACGCGTCTCGATCCAGCTCAACCGTTTGGAATCTGGCGTATCCAGGCCGCGCAATAACACTCCCGAGGAGTCAATAATGGCCAAGAAGCCCGGTGACGCGACATTTATCAAAGACCCGCTCTGGTACAAGGATGCGGTGATTTATCAGGTTCACGTGAAATCGTTCTTTGATTCCAACAACGACGGAATCGGCGATTTCGCGGGCCTGATCGAAAAGCTCGACTACATTGCCGCGCTGGGCGTCAACACCATCTGGTTGTTGCCGTTTTATCCGTCGCCGCGCCGGGACGATGGCTACGATATTTCCGAATACCGCGATGTGCACAGCGACTACGGCACCATGGCCGATGCCAAGCGTTTCATCGCACAGGCACACAAGCGCGGCCTGCGAGTGATCAGCGAGCTGGTCATCAACCACACGTCCGACCAGCATCCGTGGTTCCAGAAAGCCCGCAATGCCAAGCCCGGTTCCAAGGCGCGGGATTTCTATGTGTGGTCGGACACTGATCAGAAGTACGACGGTACGCGGATCATCTTTCTCGATACCGAGACGTCCAACTGGACCTGGGACCCGGTTGCCGGCCAGTATTTCTGGCACCGTTTCTACTCCCACCAGCCGGACCTGAATTTCGACAATCCGCACGTGCTGGATGCGGTACTGGAAGTCATGCGCTTCTGGCTGGATCTGGGCATCGACGGTCTGCGTCTGGATGCCATCCCGTACCTCATCGAACGCGACGGTACCAACAACGAGAACCTGCCGGAAACCCATCAGGTGCTCAAGCGCATTCGGGCCGAGATCGACGCGAACTACCCGGACAGGATGCTGCTTGCCGAGGCCAATCAATGGCCGGAAGACACCCAGCTGTACTTTGGTGACAGCAAAGGCCCGGATGGCGATGAATGCCATATGGCTTTCCACTTTCCATTGATGCCACGCATGTACATGGCGCTGGCCCAGGAAGATCGTTTTCCCATCACCGATATTTTGCGGCAGACGCCGGAAATTCCGGAAAACTGCCAGTGGGCGATTTTCCTGCGTAACCACGATGAACTGACCCTGGAAATGGTCACCGATCGTGAGCGCGATTATTTGTGGAATTACTACGCGGCCGACCGCCGTGCACGGATCAACCTGGGCATCCGTCGGCGCCTGGCACCCCTGGTGGATCGCGACCGTCGCCGGGTCGAGTTGCTGAACAGCATGCTGTTGTCGATGCCCGGCACACCGACGCTGTACTACGGCGACGAGATCGGCATGGGCGATAACATCTACCTGGGCGACCGGGACGGTGTGCGCACGCCCATGCAGTGGTCCATCGACCGCAACGGCGGCTTTTCGCGCGCCGACCCGGCGAGCCTGGTGTTGCCACCGATCATGGACCCGATGTACGGCTTCCAGTCGGTCAACGTCGAAATCCAGGAACGTGACCCGCATTCGCTGCTCAACTGGAACCGGCGCATGCTCGCCGTGCGCAAACAGCAGAAAGCATTCGGACGTGGCACGCTGAAAATGCTCTCGCCGTCGAACCGCCGCATTCTGGCTTATACCCGCGAGTACACAGCACCTGACGGACACAGTGAAGTGGTGTTGTGTGTCGCCAACGTTTCCAGCGCCGCCCAGGCTGCAGAGCTTGAGCTGTCTGCCTATGCAGGCACGGTGCCGGTGGAAATGCTCGGTGGCAGCGCTTTCCCGCCCATCGGCCAGTTAAGCTATCTGCTGACGCTGCCGCCGTACGGTTTTTACTGGTTTTTACTGGCTTCGGAGAATCAAATGCCCAGTTGGCACGTTGAACCCGCGCAGAGCATGCCGGACTTCCCGACTCTGGTGCTCAAGAAGCGTCTGGAAGAGTTGCTCGAAGAGCCACTGCGCAGCACCATGGAAAACACCTCGCTGGCGGTCTACCTGCCTAAACGGCGCTGGTTCGCGGGCAAGGACAAGGCAATCGAGAAGGTCAGCATTGCCTACGCCGTGCGCTTCGGCGATGAAGCGCATCCGGTATTGCTCAGCGAGATAGAAGTCACCGCAGGCGGGCAGACCGATCGCTATCAATTGCCGTTCGGCTTGCTGGCTGAAGACGACATCAGCAGTGCATTGCCGCAGCAGCTGGCGCTCGCCCGAGTACGTCGCAACCGCGATGTCGGGTTGATCACGGATGCATTCACCCTGGAAACCTTCATTCGTGCCGTGATTCAGGGCATGCAGTCGGATACCGTCATACCGTGTGCCGACGGCGAGTTGCGTTTCGAGCAAAGTTCGCAGCTGGCACCCCTCGGCCTGAACGCTGAGTCGGAAGTGCGCTACCTGTCTGCCGAGCAATCGAACAGTTCGGTAGTGGTGGGCAGCAGCCTGGTGCTCAAGCTGATTCGCAAAGTCAGCGCCGGGACGCACCCCGAGCTGGAAATGGGCGCGTTCTTGACCCAGGCCGGCTTCAAAAACATTTCACCGCTGCTGGGCTCTCTGGTACGCGTCGGCAAGGACGGTCAGCCTAATCTGCTGATGATCGCCCAAGGGTATCTGAGCAATCAGGGCGATGCGTGGGAATGGACCCAGAACAATCTCGAGCGTGCGGTACGTGACGAGTTGGCACACGGTGTTTCCGGCCAGGAACAGCATTACAACGCGTTGCTCGAACTCGCGGACTTCTCGCGCAGCCTTGGCCAGCGTCTGGGTGAGATGCATCAGATCCTCGCGTCGCCCACCGACAATGCGGATTTTGCCGTAGAAGTCACCAGCAGCCAGGACAGCAAGGCCTCCGGGGCCAGCGTCAACGCTCAGCTCGAGCGCGCCTTGCAATTGCTGGAACAGCGCATCGGCGAGCTGGAGCAGGACGATCAGCAACTGGTCAAAGATTTGCTCGCGCAGCGCAAGCAGATCCGTCAGCGCGTCGAAGGTTTGGCCAAGCGCTCGGCCGGTGGCCTGCGCATTCGTGTGCATGGCGATCTGCATCTGGGGCAAGTATTGGTGGTCAAAGGCGATGCCTACCTGATCGATTTCGAGGGCGAGCCGGCCCGCGCACTTGAAGAGCGCCGTGCCAAGCACAGCCCGTTCAAGGATGTCAGCGGTGTCCTGCGCTCCTTTGATTACGCGGCGGCCATGGCTGTACGCAGTGCGCAGAGCGTCGACACGTCTCCCGAGGCTGCCGGGGCGCGCAAACGTGTTGCCGATACCTACCTGGCGCAGGCGCGAGAAACCTTCATCGAAGGTTATCGCTCGGCGACCACCGGCATTGCGCATGCCTGGAAAGATGCGAAAGGGGAGGACGCTGCACTCGAGCTGTTCACCCTTGAAAAAGCTGCTTATGAAGTGATCTACGAAGCCGAGAACCGCCCAGCCTGGCTGGCCGTTCCCTTGCAAGGCTTGCGTGGACTGCTGCAACCGTCTGATGGAGAGTCAATATGAATGCGCCTGACAAAGCCGGCACGCGCCACCGCGCGATTCCCGCTGCTGTGGACCTCGACGCGCTGATCCGTGCTGAACACCGTGACCCGTTTTCTATTCTCGGCCCGCATGGCGATGGTGGCAGCGGGCAGTTCGTCCGCGCCTATCTGCCCGCAGCCTTGAGTGTCCGCCTGCTGGCCAGGGATGACGGTCGCGAACTGGGCGAGATGGAAATGAGCGACGTGCCGGGGTTTTTCGTCGGCCACCTCGAGCACCCACAGCCTTACCTGCTGAAAATCAACTGGGCCGGCGGTGAACAGATCACCGAGGACCCCTACAGCTTTGGCCCGCTGCTGGGCGAGATGGACCTCTACCTGTTTGCCGAGGGTAATCATCGCGACTTGAGCAGCTGTCTGGGCGCGCAAGTCACCAGCGTCGATGGCGTGGACGGTGTGCGTTTTGCGGTCTGGGCGCCCAATGCGCGTCGTGTCTCTGTGGTTGGCAGCTTCAACAGCTGGGATGGGCGTCGCCATCCGATGCGCATGCGCCACCCGACCGGGGTATGGGAGATTTTCGTCCCGCGCCTGCAGCCCGGCGAGGTCTACAAGTACGAGATCCTCGGTGCTCACGGGATTCTGCCGCTGAAAAGCGACCCGATGGCCCTGGCCACCACACTACCGCCCGATACTGCGTCGAAGATCTCTGCGCCGTTGCAGTTCCAGTGGAGTGACCAGGAGTGGATGCAATCCAGGGCAGGCCGTCACGAAGTCAGTGCACCGTTGTCGATCTACGAGCTGCACGCAGGCTCCTGGCAAATGGAGCAGGTCGACGACAATCAATGGCGGCAGTACAACTGGCGTGAACTGGCTGACCGCCTGATTCCTTACGTCAAGGAGCTTGGCTTCACGCACATCGAGCTGATGCCGATCATGGAGCACCCGTTCGGTGGTTCGTGGGGCTATCAGTTGCTGGCCCAGTTCGCGCCAACTGCCCGTTACGGTTCGCCGGAAGATTTCGCCTTCTTCATCGACTCCTGCCACCTGAACGAAATCGGCGTCATTCTTGACTGGGTTCCGGCGCATTTTCCGACCGATACCCACGGTCTGGCGCAGTTCGACGGTACTTGCTTGTATGAGTACGCCGACCCCAAGGAAGGCTTCCATCAGGACTGGAACACCCTGATCTACAACCTGGGACGCACCGAGGTTCATGGCTTCATGCTGGCCTCGGCACTGCACTGGCTCAAGCATTACCATATCGACGGTCTGCGCGTGGACGCGGTGGCGTCGATGCTGTATCGCGACTATTCGCGTAATGCGGGCGAATGGGTACCGAATCGCTTCGGCGGCCGCGAAAACCTCGAGGCCATCGACTTCCTGCGTCATTTGAACGACGTGGTTGCACTGGAAGCCCCCGGGACCATGGTGATTGCCGAAGAGTCGACTGCCTGGCCGGGTGTCAGCGAGCCGACCCAGCAGGGTGGGCTTGGCTTTAATTACAAGTGGAACATGGGCTGGATGCATGATTCGCTGCATTACATGGAAGAGGACCCGATCAACCGTGGGCATCACCATGGAATGCTGACCTTCAGTCTGGTGTATGCGTGGTCCGAGCGTTTTGTACTGCCTATTTCCCACGACGAAGTGGTACACGGCAAACATTCGCTGATCGACAAGATGCCGGGTGATCGCTGGCAGAAATTTGCCAACCTGCGCGCCTATCTGTCCTTCATGTGGACGCACCCCGGCAAGAAGCTGCTGTTCATGGGCTGCGAATTCGGCCAATGGCGCGAGTGGAATCACGACAGGGAGCTGGACTGGTACTTGATGCAATATGCCGAGCACGTGGGCGTAAAGAACCTGGTCGGCGATCTGAACCGCCTCTATCGAGAGGAAAAGGCGCTGCACGAGCGCGATGCAGACCCTGCCGGCTTTCAGTGGCTGGTCGGCGATGACAGCGCCAACAGCGTGTTTGCGTACCTGCGCTGGAGTTACGACGGCGAGCCGCTGCTGGTGGTCGCCAACATGACCCCGGTGCCGCGCCTGGACTACCGTCTCGGCGCGCCGATGCGAGGTGCCTGGACGGAGCTGCTGAACAGTGACGCAGAAACCTACGCAGGCTCCAACTTTGGCAACGGTGGCGAGGTCATGACCGAAGCCGAGCCGGCGCATGGAATGGAGGATTCGCTGGTGCTGAATCTGCCACCACTCGCGGTGCTGATTCTCAAGCCGAAGAAAGACTGACCAAGGCGCGTCCCCGCGCTGACGGTCGCATCACCACACCAGCCTGAACCCCAGGCTGGTGTTCACCCCCTCCGCTCCATGCTCGTCCAGATCACCCAGGTAATCAGCGCTCCAGTGCAGGCTGGCGTTGCTGCTCAATGTCGCTACCATCCCTGCGCCGATACTGCCCGTCGTTGACCGATGCGCGGTTCTTATCTGCTCTGCGTGATCGAAGGTCAGCGTGTCATGGCCGTCTTTGGTGTGCCAGAGGTTGGCGCGCAGATAAGGCTCTATCGGTACGCTGCTCACTTGATAGTGTCCCTTGAAGCGCACGCCGATGCGCCCTGTGGTGTAAGCCTGACTGTCGAACCCGAGATGGGCAATGCCGTCATCCTGATCCTGCAGGTCTACGCGTTGGTAGATGATCTGTAACTGGGGCTCTGCAACCCAGCGCTGTGACAGCGGCAGCGGATAACCTGTCTCGACAGACAGGCTCATGACGTGGCCTTCAGTGTCGATACCGATGCCCCTGACAGAGCGGCTGCGGCCATCCAGGCGTGTGCCCATCGCCACTGCGTCGACGTATCCGCCATTCGGTGTGGTCAGCGTCCAGTAGGCGCCCAGGCTCTCGCCCTGCAGTTTCAGATGCCCTGTCTGGTAGTCGCTGAAACCTTCTGCAAAACCCTTCACCTTGCCGTCCAGACGGTTATGCGCGACGAACAGGCCGATGCGCTGAGTCTGCCCGCTGTCCTGTTGCCAAACATACAGGTCGTGGCCTATCTGATAACCCTTGAATGAAGCGTCCAGGCCAGGACTCACGTCGCCCGACCAGCGTTGCCTGAAGTCACTGCCGAACACGCGTGCCCAACCTGCCGACGTCGTGCCGTTTTGCGTCAGCAAGGCTTGATCACCCTGACGCTCATGAAAGGTACCCAGTGAGCTCAGGGCAAGGATCGCAGCGGTGGGCGCCACCACGGAGTAGTTGGCGACCTCGGGTCGGTACAACGCGATGGGCGCGGCTCCGCGAACGGGTTCAGGCAGTGGCGGGGTTCCGATGGCGGGCACTGGCAGTGTGACTGCTGGCGTGACAGGGGGAGGGCTGTTCGGCTCAGGCTCAGGGTTTGGGGGAGGGGCAGGTACAGGTTGTGGTGTGGGTGCAGGTTCGGGCTCAGGCTGAGGTGTAGGTGTAGGTGTAGGTGTAGGTGTAGGTGTAGGTGTAGGTATAGGCTCGGGAACAGGAACAGGTGTTGGCAGTGGAGTTGGCTGCGCAGGTTCCGGGGTGGGCTCGACAGGGGCAGGCGCTGGCGTTGGCGGGGCGATCACCGCAGAGCGTAGAAACCAGCTGTTCTCAGAGCCGGCAGTCGCGCCGCCCTTGAACAGGTAATACTGATAAGCACCTGCAGACAGCGGGTTTTGCAACGAAAAGGCACTGCTTTCGCTGGTTGCACCATTGATGGCTTGTACCACTTCGATGCCATTGCCGCGGGTCAGTGCGCCCAGCCCACCCGAGTTGCTGACGATCATGCGTGTAGAACCACTGATACGACCCTGTGCCACCACCAGTCGGTCGCTGGCGGATGCATCATCGCCCAGTGCCGAGAGCAACAGCAGCCGCCCGTTCTGGCCGGTGTAATTGCCGGTGACGGTCAATGTGCCAGTGAGCGAACGGCCAGCATCGCTGACGTCCAGTATTCCGGCATTCTCCAGTGAGGCAAGGGATCCGGCGCTGAAGGGTGCAACGCTGCCCGAGGTCGAGAGCAGCGTACTGGTGGAATCGATATTCAGAACGCCGGTATTACTCACGTTGTCACCAAGCACCAGCGTGCCGGCCAGATTCAGCTGCGAGCCATTGCTCACGTTGACCGTTTCCCAGTTGGCATAGCGACCCGGCTGTGACGATACGGTGTTGTCGAAGGTCAACACGTCGTTGCCCGGGCCGCCGTCGAGCAGCGGGTTGGCGCTCAGGTAATATTCGCTCAGGTTGTACAGGCGTGCCGTATCGTTGCCGTCGGCCATCAACACGTTGCTGCGTGCGTAACCGCCGTTCAGCCAGTTGAAAGTGTCATTGCCAACGCTGGTGCGAACTTCGCCGCGAATCTCGCCGCCACTGAGGGTGACCTGATCGTCGCCGCCACTGACGCTGACATTGCCGCCAACAATGCCGCCCGACAAGGTGATCGTGTCCCGGCCAAAGCCGGTGACCAGGTTGTTGATGATGGTGCCACCGGACATCTCGAATACATTGTTGTCCAGCTTCATGTCCACGCGACCGATGCTGCCACCGGTCATCACCGCGATGTCGCCATCCTCGAACGCGCGGGTGATGGTGCCGCCTGTCATCAGAAAGGTATCCCGACCATCACCCTGGGCCAGAGCGCCCAGCGTGCCGCCGCTCATGACAAAATCGTCGGGATCATCGCCCTGGTTCAGATCGCCGCTGACCTCACCTGTGGAGAGTGTGAAGCGGTCGATCCCCGCCCCTTGGGTGACGTTGCCCAGAATGCGCCCCGACTGCATGTCCACGCTGTCCCTTCCCGGACCGAACAGGATATTGCCGGACACAGTGCCCGTTCCGCCCAGCGGAAAGATCAGCACGTGGTCGCCGCTGAGCGCGCTAAACGGCCCGCTGCTGCCGCTGTCACAGACCTGAACGCCTGCCGATGCCAGGGAGGAAAGGCTGCAGGCGCCTTCGGCCCAGGAAGGGATGATTGCCAGTATCACCACCGGCAGCACGTTGCAGGGGTGGTACAGATGAACACAACGGATCTTCATGACAGCACTCCCGTCCAGGCAGCAGGGAGGCAATCGAGAGGCCAGACTGCTACGCAAAGCGGCGTCACGCCAAGGCGGGCGACGAACACTTTGCAAGCCTGTTTCGAGGCTCGCAGTATCAAGTCAAGAAGTCGTTGCCGGATGCGTCAAGAAGTTGACCGACCGATGGCAGGATTTAAGCTTTATCTACTAACTATTGGAACTACAAGTGAAAAGCTTATGCAGCAAAGGTACTGTTGCGGCCAATCACTCCGCTTGAGCCGCGCGCCGCGACAACCAGATTGTCAGGGCCAGCGCGCAAACCGATAGCAGGGCGGCGTAGAAAAATATCCAGTCATAGCCCTGGCCCAAGGCAATCGCACCCATCACCGGACCTGCGATTGCCAGTGCCAGGTCGAAGAACACCGCGTAGGCGCTCAGGCCTGCGCCGCGGCTAGGGGTGGGCACGCGCTTGATGGCCTCTACGCCGAGCGCCGGGTAGACCAGCGACAGCCCCACGCCGGTCAGTCCGGCCCCTGCAAGGGCAGCGCCGCTGCTCGGCGAAAGCCAGAGCATAAACAGCCCGCAGATTTCTACCGCCATGCACAGGATGGCCGCGTTATAGCCGCCCAGCCGATTGATCGCACCGATGAACAGCAGGCGGGCGAGGATAAAGCACACACCAAACATGCTCAGGCAATAGGCCGCGCCTTCCCAGCCACGATTCAGATAGAACAGGGTGATGAAGGTGGTCAGCGTGCCATAGCCGATCGACGATAGCGTCAGCCCCAGACCGTAGGGTGCGATCCGGCCAAACACCGACCAGTAGGGCAGGCGCTCGCCGACAATGATGGGCACCGACGGCTTGTCGCGAATCAGCCTCAGTGCCAGCCCCGCCATTACCATCATGGCAATACCCAGGCTGTTGAAGCCTATGCTATCGATGACCACTACGCCCAGCGGTGCACCGATGGCAATCGCACCATAGGACGCAATACCGTTCCACGAGATTGAGCGGGCAGTATGCTCCGGGCCGATCTTGCCGATGCACCAACTGATGGTGCCGACCCCGATAAGCCCCTGAGCGACCCCAAGGAACAGCCGCGCGACGATGAGAATCGACAGGCTCAGCGTGGCGAATTCGTGCAGCAGCGTGGCCAGCAAGGTCATGCTGCCACTGATGACAATGCCCCAGAGCCCGAACACGATGGAACGCTTGCTGCCCAGCGTATCTGTGGCACGGCCGGCGAAAGGTCGGCTGAGCAGGGTGGCGAGGTACTGCGAAGCGATGGCCAGACCGGCAATCAGCGGGCTGAAACCCAACTGGTCATGAACATAGCCGGGTAATACCGCGATAGGCAGGCCGATGCACAGGAAGGCGATGAACGTGTAGAAGACGATGGAGACGATCTGCAGGGTAATCGTTATGGAACCGGGGTGTGCGGCAGGCATTGGGCTCTTCGCTGGCGGGCGGTGGGAGTGCCTCATCATGGCGTGCGTCGTGGATAAATGAAAGCAGGCTAACGGTATTATGCGGGTTGGTTATCAGACAGTTGCCGTTGTGAGGAGATACTCATAGGATGACTGATCACATCACAATAATAAAAAGGTTCGTCATGAAAAATATTCTGTTGCTGGCCGCTGCAGTCGGTTGTTCATTCGGCCTGAGTGCCCAGGCAGCCACCTTCGCCTACATTTCCAGCCCCACTGACGGGCTGATCTCTCAATACCGTCTGGACGAGAAGAGCGGGGCGCTCAGCCTGGTCGAACAAACCAGGGCGGGTGATCAGGTCAATCCAATGGCCATCACGCCGGATGGCAAAGCGTTATTCGCCGCGTTGCGCGCCAAGCCGTATCAAGTGCTGAGTTTCAGCATCGAGCCTGGCACCGGACACCTCAAACCGCTCAGTCAGGCGCCGCTGGCCGAGAGTCTGGCGTACCTGTCTACCGATCGCAGCGGACGCTTCTTGTTTGGTGCGTCCTATGGCGCCGACTTGCTCAGCGTCCAGCCCATCGATGCGCAGCACCGCCCGAGCGACAGTATTCAGACTTACAAGACCGGCATGCATGCGCATTCAGTGCGTACCGATCCGAGCAACCGGTTTGTGTACGCTGGCAACCTGGGCGTCGATCGTGTGCTGCAATACCGACTGGAGCCCAAGGACGGCAAGCTTGACCCCATCGGCGAGGGCTATGTCGCCGTTCCCGAGAATACCGGCCCGCGCCACCTGGCCTTTTCGTCCGATGGCAAATTTCTGTATGTCGTCGGCGAAATGAGTGGCACCGTCACGGCCTTCGCGATCAATCAGAAAACCGGTGCGTTGAAGCAGACCAGTCAGGCAGACGGTATTCCCAAACGCTTGAATCTGGCGCCGGGACAGGCCCGCGATGCGCGCAACAACGATCTCAAGGATGATCCGACGCCGCGCATCTGGGCTGCGGATATTCGCCTCGCGCCGAACGGAAAATGGCTGTTCATCAGTGAGCGCACCAGCAGCAGCGTGTCGGTGTTCACAGTTGAGCCCACCAGTGGCAAGGTGGCGTTCGTTGACAATTACCCCGTTCAGGAAAAGCAGCCGCGCAACATCGCGGTGTCGCCCAATGGGCGCTGGTTGCTGGTGAGTGGCGAGAAAAGCGATAAGGTGGGCAGTTACGCCATAGGCGAGAAGGGTGCCTTGCAACGTGTCAGCGAAGCACCCTCGGGCAAGGGTGCGCTGTGGATTGAAATGCTCAGCCAGCCGAGCGAATAAGCGCTCTGAAACTAAAAAGCCCTGTCACAAGACAGGGCTTTTTACTATTGCGGGCTGACAGGCTTAGAACGTAACGCCCTGGCTACGTAGGTAGTCGTCATAGGTGCCGCTGAAATCGACCACGCCACTTGGGCTGAGTTCGATGATGCGGGTCGCCAGCGAGGACACGAACTCGCGGTCGTGACTGACGAAAATCAGTGTGCCTGGATAGTTTTCCAGCGCCAGGTTCAGCGACTCGATGGATTCCATGTCCAAGTGGTTGGTCGGTTCGTCCATCACCAGCACGTTGGGCTTTTGCAGGATCAGTTTGCCGAACAGCATGCGGCCCTGTTCACCACCGGAAATCACCTTCACCGACTTGAGGATCTCGTCGTTGGAGAACAGCATGCGGCCCAGGGTGCCACGTACCAGTTGCTCGCCGCCCTGAGTCCACTGACCCATCCAGTCGAACAGGGTGGAGTCATCCTCGAAATCGTGAGCATGGTCCTGAGCGTAATAGCCGATTTCCGCTGCGTCGGTCCACTTGACCGTGCCGGCATCCGCCTGCAACTCGTTGACCAGGGTGCGCAGCAGGGTGGTCTTGCCGATGCCGTTCGGGCCGATGATGGCCACACGCTCGCCGGCTTCGACCTGGAAGCTGAAGTCCTTGAACAGGGTTTTGCCGTCGAAGCCTTTGGCCATGCGATCGACGATGACTGCCTGACGGTGCAGCTTCTTTGTCTGCTCGAAACGAATGAACGGGCTGACACGGCTGGATGGCTTGACCTCGGCCAGCTGGATCTTGTCGATCGCCTTGGCTCGGGAGGTGGCCTGCTTGGCTTTCGAGGCGTTGGCCGAGAAGCGGCTGACGAACGATTGCAGTTCGGAAATCTGCGCTTTCTTCTTGGCGTTGTCGGACAGCAGCTGCTCGCGGGACTGGGTCGCCACGGTCATGTACTCGTCATAGTTGCCCGGGAACAGACGCAACTCGCCGTAATCCAGGTCGGCCATGTGCGTGCACACGCTGTTCAGGAAGTGACGGTCGTGGGAGATGATGATCATCAGGCTGTTACGCTGGGTCAGGATGTTTTCCAGCCAGCGAATGGTGTTGATGTCCAGGTGGTTGGTCGGTTCGTCGAGCAGCAGCACTTCCGGATCGGAGAACAGTGCCTGCGCCAGCAGAACGCGCAGCTTCCAGCCCGGCGAGACTTCGCTCATCGGGCCGTTGTGCTGTTCGATGCCGATACCCAGACCCAACAGCAGTTCACCGGCGCGGGATTCGGCGGTGTAGCCGTCCATTTCGGCAAACTCGGTTTCCAGCTCGGCAACGGCCATGCCGTCGTCTTCACTCATTTCCGGCAGCGAATAGATGCGGTCGCGCTCGGCCTTGACCTTCCACAGCTCTTCGTGACCCATGATCACGGTGTCGAGCACCGTGAACTCTTCATAGGCGAACTGATCCTGGCGCAGTTTACCCAGACGCACGTTCGGCTCCAGCATCACCTGCCCACCCGAAGGCTCGAGATCGCCACCGAGGATTTTCATGAACGTGGACTTGCCGCAGCCGTTCGCGCCAATCAGGCCGTAACGGTTACCGGCGCCAAACTTGACCGAGACATTCTCGAACAAGGGTTTGGGGCCGAACTGCATCGTGATGTTAGCTGTGGAGATCAATTACTTTACCTATCAATAACGTGGGCAATAACCGGGGGAGCGCTGGCGTCAGCAGGTGTGGTGTTCAGGACCCCACCCAAGCTGTTCAGTCCGCTCCGTCCGAGCATGAGCTGACCCAACGGGCATACGTCTACAACAACGGCAGCCTGCCACGACTGCGTTGCCGGGATATGAATGTGGGGGTTCACGCCAGACATTGGCGCGCATTGTCGCATAGGTCGGGCGGCAGTGACATGGTGGACGGCAGGGGATTGCCGAGTTTAACGGGTCGGGGCAGGGCTGGCGTCTGTTTCAGCAACCTTCGCCGCGGGCAACTGTGGATGCCTTAAGACAAGCAGGCTGTGTTGCTGACAGCACTCTGTGATGGCGAAATACTATTGTTGAGCTTCGCCGCTGACTTTATGGCGAACTTCATCAAGGCTCAACTTGGGAATCACCTCGTGCGGCACTCGCGAGCTCTCGGAGACATTGAATACCTGAAAGTCGCTGCCGACGACCTGCTTCGACATCAATTCCAGCGAAGGAAGAATTCTTGATTCGTAATGCTGGTCCAGACCGCAGGGTGAGCAATTGTCGCCGGATGATTCATAGAATCGGCCCACGGACTGATTCATATCGAAGCCGACCAGAAAGACGTTGTCGAAACCAAGGTGATAGGACAGTTGCAGCGCCAGATACATGACAGTCCGGGCGTCGAAAAAACCAAGTTCCAGGTCCTTGCTGAAACCGATATCCCGGCTTCTGCTACTCCACAACGAGAGTTTTCTGACCAGTGCGTCCTCTCGCGAGCACAGTGCCGCCACCGTCGACAATCTGGGCGATTTCTTCAATGCATAAGCGCGTCCGGAAGGTCTTGGAATGTCACCGCTAAACTGATCTTCCCAAAGGCCTACATTCTCGCTGGAGCGCATTGCAGCGGCGAACAGCTCAGGCTGCTGGTTGGGGAAATCCCTGTCGGAGCAGACGTAGAACAACGGTTTTATGTTCGTGCCTGCGAACATCGAGAACGCGCCGTTCATGGTAATCATGGGGATGTGCGAGAACTCTTTGATCGGGAAATTCTTTGCTGATTTCCCAGAGCCAATCAGGAAGACCGGCCCTTTTTTAGTGCCCTTGCATTGGCTGAAATCAAGCACGCGCGTAGGTTGAGGCATGTGCTCGTCAACAGCATTGCGTACGTAGCGCGTCGAATGAATTGATTGACTAGTCATGACAACCTTGTAAGCACTAGTGGCAAATTAGTTAGGGCATTTCACGCGCAACATTATCGGCTGGTGGCCATTAATTCAACATCAAAAGGTCTAAAAAGAGTATCACACTGGAAACAACTGACTACATGGCAAGGGCGCTGATTGCCGAAATGCGCTATCCACTAGATTGTTTTCGGATGTAAGGTCAGATAAGTGATATTGATTTAATATTGATTGGCTACTACTTGATGGCAGCAGGATCTTTTGCTGTTCGCAGTCAGAGCGTCGCATCATTAGATGCGCGGTGATACACCACAAACAGGTATCAAGAGCGATACATTTGCGTGGGGCAAGTTGGGCGAAGTCATTCACAGGAGGGTTTTTCTGCAAGGCCCGGTGATCACCGGGCCTGCCATTTCTGGTGTGTGGTGACGGTTAGTCGGATTTCCTTTCCTGCTTCTTCCTCCTGAACCAGCTTCCCAGCGCGTGGAAAGGGTGAATGAACATCGCAATCGCTCCAAGCAGAAAGACGATGGAGACAAGGATCAGACCCAGCCCTTCGTGTGCAAACATAGTGATTGACTCCTGTTGTCACTTTGTCGGTCCGTTGAAGAGTAGCGGCTGAAACGTTTCACCTCATGAAGAAATGTTAAGGAACTTTCCCGAAGCGGCTTTCAGGCAGCGCTGTGTGCCGCTCAGACCCACGCTCGGCCTGGCGCAGACGCCCGGTTTTGCTGCGCCAAGCCCGTCGGGTTGAGCGCTGGCGTGGCCCATGGATGGCATTCCGACAAGTATCTTCAGTGCCGTCGCGGAACTAGATGAGGCGATGACGAGACTATAAGCACGCTCGTGTTCAGCAGGCGTGGCCTGTGAGCGTGCATTCTTATGATCCCGGAGGTTACTGACATGAAGTCCCTTTTCCGTCCAGCTTTGCTGCTGGCTGTCGCTTTACCCCTGTTCCTGGCCGGCTGCGGAGACAAGGAGCCAGAGCAGCGCACTGCGTTCACTCAGTTCCTGCAAACCCGAATCGTCGACAAGCCAGGCGTGCATGTGCCCAAGCTGACGGATGAGGAGAAGAAAACCTTTGGTGACTACACCTCGCACTACGCGGTCATCTCCGACTTCGGCGCAGGCATGGATTCTGCGGTACAGCCGCTCGCCGGCTTGATGCAGAAAGGCTCTTTTCATTCGGTCAGCGATGTCATTCAACGTCGTGCTGACCTGGCTGCCGTGCAGACAGGCCTTGATGAAGTGGGCGAAAAGCTGACCATCGAGCAGGGCAAGGCAGACGCCGCCCGCGCGAAACTCAAACAGCCGGAAGACCTGAAGGTGGTTTACGACAAGGCCTACGACCGAACTGTCAGCGTACCCGCCAACACCTTCCGCGAAGTGCTGCCGCAGATAAAGGGCACCTTTTCCAGTGGCTTGAAGTCCAGTGGCTTGAAGGTTGCCGATTATGTGGACGCGCACAAATCGCAGATCGATATCTCGGGTTCGACGATCACCGTCAAGGACCCGGTGGTCCAGACCGAGCTCAACAAACTGCTGCAAGAGCTGAACGAGCAGGGCAAGAACGCTCAACAAGCCCAGTCCAAGCTGCAATCGCTGATGACCGGCCGCTGATATCGAGTTGCTGCGTCTGAAGTGACGGCCCGGCCCTGATGCCGGGCCGGTCCCTGTGTCAGGTATGATTCGGCCATCTGTCTGCCTGATGCCGGGAATCAACCGCCTGATGACTAACCCCTCTTCAATGACCATTACCCTGCGTGATGCTTCCTCTGCGGATGCGTTGTGCCTTTCGGCGCTCGGTATGCAGGTTTTTTTCGACACCTACGCAACGCAGGGCATTCGACAGTCCACCGCCCGCGAGGCGCTGGAAGCTTTCTCGCCTGCGAACTTCGCACAACTGCTCATCGAGCCGACAACGTTCATCGTCGTGGCGGAGTCGCAAGGGCATTTGATCGGCTTTGCTCAGGTCGCGTTGCGCACCGACCACGCAATGCTCGGTGTGTCGACCGCCGCCGAGTTGCAACGTCTCTATGTGCAGGAGCGTTTCACAGGACGTGGAGCGGGGCGGCTGCTACTTGAAGCCGCCGAGCGGCGTGCAACAATCCTTCATGCCTCGCTATTATGGGCGACGGTCTGGGTTGGCAACCCGCGTGCGCTGGCGTTCTATCCTCGTCAAGGCTATGAATGGAAAGGTACGCCGCACTATGTGTTTCAGGGCGAGACACATGAGAATTACCTGTTTGCCAAACCGCTGATGACTACTGACTGACACGACGTTGCTGTGCAACAAGGACGCTGAATGCTGCGCATACTGGGCAAGACCTCCTCGATCAACGTACGAAAAGTGCTCTGGACCTGCGAGGAGCTGAAGATACCCTTCACTCAGGAGGACTGGGGGTCAGGCTTCAAACCTGCCAACAGCGATGAGTTTGTCGCGCTCAACCCGAATGCCATGGTGCCGGTTATCGTTGATGATGACTTCGTGCTTTGGGAGTCCAACAGCATCGTTCGCTATCTGGCCAACCGTTATGCGGGCGACTCTGTTTATCCGCTGGATCCACGTGCCAGGGCGCACACCGATCAGTGGATCGACTGGCAAGGCTCGGATCTGAACCGATCATGGAGTTATGCCTTCATGTCACTGGTACGACGCTCGACCGAGCACAAGGACCCTGCCGCCATAGCCGCGTCCTGTGCCCAGTGGGCCAGGCATATGCAGATACTCGACAGGCAGCTGGAAAAGACCGGCGCCTATGTCTGTGGCGAGCGTTTTACCCTGGCTGACATCCCCATCGGTCTTTCGGTCAATCGCTGGTTCGAGACGCCTCTCGAACATCCCGACCTGCCCGCCGTCAATGCGTATTACGAACGCCTGAGCCACCGTTCCGGCTACCTTCTGTACGGGCGCAACGGAACTCCGTGACGGTTCGTCGGGCTCGCGTTTATCCTTGGCACCATTGTGAGTCTTGTTGCCTGTTAAGGAGTCGTCGAAGTGACCACCATCAAAATTACCGCGGGCGGATACGAGTTTCTCGCCCAAGCCCATCCGGATGCGCCGCAAACGGTGGAAGCGTTTCTCAAGCTGCTGCCTTATCGGCAGAAATTTATCCATGTGCGCTGGAGCGGCGAGGGCTGCTGGGTGCCGCTGGATGATTATCAGCTGAAACTGGATGACACATTGATCGGCTTCGAGAACGCAACCAGCCATCCTTCGGTGGGCGACATTCTTTTCTACCCGGGCGGTTACAGCGAAACCGAGATTATCCTTGCCTACGGCTCGTGCTGTTTCGCCAGCAAGATGGGGCAGTTGGCGGGCAACCATTTTCTGACCATTACTCAGGGTAAGGAAAACCTGCGCAAACTGGGCGTGAAGACGCTGTGGGAAGGCGCTCAGGACGTGGTTTTCGAACTGGCCTGAGTCTGCCGCTATTGCGCGATAGGCATTTGCCAGTATTTGTTGGAACTGCTGATCTTCGCCAGGGGTCTAGTCCACGATGCTTCCAGCTCCCGGAAGCCGACCTGGAGACATGACCTTGAATATTTTCGAAGCCCTGCGCGAAAGCCATGACCGTCAACGCAGCTACGCTGATGCCCTGATCCAGACCAGCGGCGACAGCGCCGAACGCGAGAAGGCCTACAAACAGCTCAAGGAAGAACTGCAGGCCCACGAAACGGCCGAAGAACGGTTTTTCTACATTCCTCTGATGGCCCACGACAATGGCGTGGACCTGAGCCGTCACGCCATTTCCGAGCATCACGAGATGGACGAGATGATGGAAGAGCTCGATGAAACCGAGATGTCCAGTCCAGCCTGGCTGGCCACGGCGAAAAAGCTGTCGGAAAAAGTGCACCACCACCTGAAGGAAGAAGAGCAGAAGTTCTTCCAGATGGCGGGCAAACTGCTCGACGAAAAGCAGAAACAGAGTCTGGCCGGCGAATACGTGAAGGAATACGAAGAGCAATTGGCTGAAGGTTGATAGCGCTGTGCAGTGCTAGAATCGGCCTTTTATCAGCGAAGGCATGACATGAAGTTTCTGTTTCTGACAAGCGCGACGGTGATTGCGGCAACCGTATTGACCGGGTGTGCAGCGCCTTCCAGTTCTGCACGTGCCGCAGGACCCTATAAGGTCCTGTCGAGCGCCAAGCAGGATGCTGCCGTTGCCCAGTGCATTCAGGTTACCTGGCAGAACGAGGCCATGTTCGGCACGTCTACTGACGTGTTTCTGCATGACCTGTCCGGCGGCGGCTTCACCGTGTTTACCACTGAATCGACCTACTTCGCCGACGTGCGCGGCAAAGGCCCGACCACTGCGGTTGAGTTCTATGCCCCGCAAGGCGATGCTCAGGCTGCGCTGCGCTCTGCGGCCATTGCTACCTGTCTTTGAGACTTTTCCCACTGACACCTCTCATTCCCATGCTCCCGCATGGGGATGCCGTTCTGGACGCTTTGCATGCGCCCACTCATGCTTCGGGCTTGTCCGGGTCAGTACTCCCCGCCCGATAACAGCGCATGCGCACGAAAGTGGGGCCTTACCACTCATATGTGGCAATCGGTAGCGTTACCTGCGAAATCCGCCCGCGATGTCTTGATTCAAGCCTGAATTCCAGTCTGTTGATTTGCCTCGACTTTTTCATGTGGTGTTTTGCGCATGTTCTCTGTGGCACACTTTCTGCTGTCTATTCCGTTGTTACATACCTGTATCCGCTATAGCGGAATAACGAATACTTCGGCGGAGTTTAAGTCATGCATCGCGGACCTTCCTTTGTGAAAGCTTGTGCCTTTGTTCTTTCAGCTTCATTCATGCTGGCCAATACGGTGCAGGCAGCCGAAGGCAGCAAGCTGGATGCAGTATTGAAACGTGGCAATCTGGTGGTAGGCACGGGCAGTACCAATGCTCCGTGGCACTTCCAGGGCGCAGACGGCAAGTTGCAGGGCTTCGATATCGACATTGGCAGAATCATCGCCAAGGGCCTGTTCAATGACCCGAGCAAGGTGGAGTTTGTCGTGCAGTCCTCGGATGCACGTATCCCCAACCTGTTGACCGACAAGGTCGACATCAGCTGCCAGTTCATCACCGTTACCGCCAGTCGCGCGCAGCAGGTGGCATTCACCCTGCCGTACTACCGCGAGGGTGTGGCGCTGCTGTTGCCTGCCAATAGCAAGTACAAGGAAATCGATGACCTGAAGGCAGCAGGTGACGATGTGACCGTGGCCGTACTGCAAAACGTGTACGCCGAGGAACTGGTGCACCAGGCACTGCCCAAGGCCAAGGTCGATCAGTACGACAGCGTCGACCTGATGTACCAGGCGATCAACTCCGGGCGTGCCGATACAGCGGCCACCGATCAGTCTTCGGTCAAGTACCTGATGGTGCAGAACCCTGGCCGCTACCGTTCGCCGGCCTTTGCCTGGAGCCCGCAAACCTATGCCTGCGCGGTCAAGCGTGGCGATCAGGACTGGCTGAACTTCGTCAACACCGCGTTGCATGAGGCCATGACCGGTGTCGAGTTCCCGGCTTACGCGGCGTCTTTCAAGCAGTGGTTCGGTGTTGATCTGCCGGTGCCTGCAATCGGTTTTCCGATGGAATACAAATAAGTCCACTCTGACCTTCAGCGGCAGGGCGGGCCCTCGGGCTTTCCCTGCCAGGTACGGGCAAGCATGAATTACCAATTGAATTTTGATGCCGTATGGCGCGACTTTCCCAGTCTTCTGGCGGGGTTGGGCCTTGGCCTGGAACTGGCCCTGATCTCGATCGCGATTGGCTGTGTGATCGGGCTGGCGAATGCATTTGCACTGCTGTCACGTTACAAGACGCTGCGTATCGTCGCGTCGATCTACGTAACGGTGGTACGCAACACGCCGATTCTGGTGTTGATCCTGCTGATCTACTTCGCGTTGCCCGGGCTGGGCATTCGACTGGACAAGCTGGCGTCATTCATCGTCACCTTGTCGCTGTACGCCGGTGCCTATCTGACCGAAGTATTCCGTGCCGGGCTGCTGAGCATCCACAAGGGGCAGCGCGAAGCGGGGCTGGCGATCGGTCTGGGCGAATGGCAGGTGCGGGCCTACATTATCGTGCCGGTCATGTTGCGCAATGTATTGCCGGCACTCTCCAACAACTTCATTTCGCTGTTCAAGGACACCTCGCTGGCGGCCGCCATTGCCGTGCCGGAGCTGACCTATTACGCGCGCAAGATCAACGTCGAAAGCTATCGGGTGATCGAAACCTGGCTGGTGACCACAGCACTCTATGTGGTGGCCTGCTACGTGATCGCTCTGCTTTTGCGCACCCTCGAACAACGTCTGGCGATTCGCCGCTAGGAGGCTGTCATGTATCAACCCCCTGGCTGGTTGCAGGAATTGTGGAATGCGCGAGAAGTGCTCTGGTCCGGCTTTCTGACCAGTATCCAGTGCTCGGCGCTGGCGATTGCCGCAGGTACGCTGATCGGCATGCTGGCCGGTCTGGTGCTGACCTACGGCGGTTTTTTCGCCCGCTTGCCGATTCGGCTCTATGTGGATCTGATTCGCGGTACCCCGGTGTTCGTGCTGGTGCTCGCGGTCTTTTATATGGTGCCGGCGCTGGGTTGGCAGATCAGCGCGTTTCAGGCCGGCGCAATAGGCCTGACGCTGTTCTGCGGCTCTCACGTTTCGGAAATCGTGCGCGGCGCCCTGCAGGCCATTCCCCGTGGCCAACTGGAAGCCGGCAAGGCCATCGGTCTGCGCTTCAATCAGTCGCTGCGCTACGTGTTGCTGCCTCAGGCCATGCGCCAGATCCTGCCGACCTGGGTCAACTCCTCGACCGAGATCGTCAAGGCGTCGACGCTGCTTTCGGTGATCGGTGTGGCTGAACTGCTGCTCAGCACCCAACAGGTGATCGCGCGCACGTTCATGACCCTGGAGTTTTACCTGTTTGCAGGTTTCCTGTTCTTTCTCATCAACTACGCCATCGAGCTTCTTGGACGGCAAATCGAAAAACGGGTGGCATTGCCATGACACAGACTCATAACCCCGGCCCGGCGCTGCTCAGCATCGAGGGCCTGCATAAATCCTACGGCGCAGTGGAAGTGCTCAAGGGTGTCGATCTGCGCATGCAGAAAGGCAATGTCGTGACCCTGATCGGTTCCAGCGGCTCGGGCAAGACCACCTTGCTGCGCTGCGTCAACCTGCTGGAAGAGTTTCAGGGCGGGCATATTCGTCTTGAGGGGCAGGACGTCGGTTACAGCAACGTAGACGGCAAGCGCACCCGCCATCCGGAGCGTCTGATCGCGCAACACCGGGCAATGACCGGCATGGCCTTCCAGCAATTCAACCTGTTTCCGCACCTCAGCGCCTTGCAGAACGTCACCCTGGGCTTGCTCAAGGTCAAGAAGATGCCCAAGGATCAGGCCGTTGCGCTGGCCGAAAAGTGGCTGGACCGGGTCGGCCTGCTGGAGCGGCGCAATCACTTCCCCGGTCAGTTGTCCGGCGGGCAGCAGCAGCGTGTGGCGATTGCCCGCGCCATTGCCATGAACCCCAGCCTGATGCTGTTTGACGAAGTCACGTCGGCACTCGATCCGGAACTGGTAGGCGAAGTGCTGAGCGTCATCAAGGACCTGGCCGAGGAGGGCATGACCATGCTGCTGGTGACGCACGAAATGCGTTTCGCCTACGAAGTGTCGGACCAGATCGTGTTCATGAATCAGGGCCGCATCGAAGAGCAGGGGCCACCCAAGGCCTTGTTCGAACAGCCGAAGTCGGCGCGCTTGAGCGAGTTTCTCAAGAACATCCGTTTTTAAACCTTCATTACGTTTAATGCTTCAAGACAAGGAAAAACTCATGACTATTACCCGTTATGGCGCAGGCAGCACAGCAGGGGGCGGCCAGCCACGTCCATTCGCTCGCGCAGTCGAGGCTGACGGCTGGTTGCACGTTTCCGGCCAGGTACCTGCGCAGGATGGCGAGATCATCGTCGGCGGCATCGTCGAGCAGACGCATCAGACCATGCGCAACCTGATCGTAATTCTTGAAGAGGCCGGTTATGCGCTCAAGGATGTGATCCGGGTCGGCGTGTGGCTGGAGGACCCGCGGGACTTCTGGAGTTTCAACAAGGTGTTCGGTGAGTACTTCACCCCCGAGCATGCGCCGGCACGCGCTTGCGTTCAGGCGAGCATGATGGTCGACTGCAAGGTCGAAATCGACTGTATTGCCTACAAGCGCAAATAGCACACGTGCAGCCACACGTTGCAAGCCAGAAGCCCGATCACCTGAGGCTTTTGGCTCGCCGCTTTCCCAAGGAATGAACCTCATGACCGAAGACACTATCAAGCGCCGGGCACGTGGACTGGACCGGGCGTTCGATATCCTGGATTTTCTCAAGGAAAAGGCCAGGCCCATGCGCCCCAATGAGATTGCCAGCGGGATCGGCAGCCCCAAATCCACGGTTTACGAGCTGGTGGCATCGCTGCTGGAACGGCGGATTCTGGAGACAGTGGGCAAGGACGGGCATGTCTATCTCGGCCGTCAGTTGTATTTCCTGGGGCAGGCACACTTGCGGCACTTCGATTTCACTCGCGAGGCCGAAGCCTGCCTGTGCGAGATCGTCAGTCAGACGCGGGAAACTGCGCAGATGTGCCTGCTCAATGGCCGCAAATACACCGTGGCGCTGATGAAGGAGGGCGAGCGTCATTTCAGGATTTCTTCGGACATCGGCGAAAACGCGCCCATCCCATGGACGGCGTCCGGGCGTCTGTTGCTCAGCCACCTGAGCGATCAGCAGATCATCGACCTGATTGACCCCGACGATTTCATTCTGCCGGGTGGCGAACGTCTGCCGCTGGAGACCTTTCTTAGGGAAATCCGCAAAGCTGGTGAAGAGGGCTTCTTTTCCTTCAATAGCGTGGCTGACACCTTCACCCACTGCTTCGCCGCCCCCGTGAACAACGAACACGGTCAGTGCATCGCCACGCTGTGCATCGTCGCGCCGCGTGCCGACGCCAAGACCCACTACGACGACTACCGGCGGGTGCTGATCGACAGCGCCAATGGCCTGGCTCGCCGTATCAATGAATAATCGCAGGAGATTACCGATGAGCACCGCCGTAATGGACAAGGGTACTGCGCAGCCGGGTGACAGCCTGGTCAGTGATGTCAGCCTGCCCGCGCTGGTGATTCACAATCAGGCGCTGCAACACAATATTCGCTGGATGCAGCAGTTTGTCAGCGACAGCGGTGCAGAACTGGCACCGCACGGCAAGACCAGCATGGTGCCCGCGCTGTTTCGCCGGCAACTGGACGCGGGCGCATGGGGCATGACCCTCGCCACGGCAGTCCAGACGCAGGCTGCCTATGCGCATGGCGTGCGCCGGGTGCTGATGGCCAACCAGTTGGTCGGTGCGCCGAACATGGCAATCGTCGCCGACATGCTGGCTGATCCCATGTTCGAGTTCCACTGCATGGTCGACCATCCGGACAATGTCGCTGCGCTGGGCGAGTTTTTCGCTGCGCGTGGCCTGCGTCTGAACGTGATGATCGAATACGGCGTACCCGGCGGGCGCTGCGGCTGCCGTAGCGAAGAGCAGGTGCTGGCGCTGGCCGATGCTGTTCTGGCTCAACCGGCGCTGGCATTGACCGGGATTGAAGGGTACGAGGGCGTCATCCACGGCGACCACGCCATCCAGGGCATCAAGGCCTTTGCCGCGTCGCTGGTGCGCCTGGCTGTCGACCTGCAGGACAAGGGCGCCTTCGCTCTGGATCGCCCGATCGTCACTGCGTCCGGCTCGGCCTGGTATGACCTGATCGCCGAAGCATTCGACGCCCAGGCTGTTCGCGAGCGCTTCCTCAGCGTGCTGCGACCAGGCAGCTATGTGGTGCATGACCACGGCATCTATAAGGACGCGCAGTGCTGCGTGCTGGATCGGCGCGCCGAATTGAGCGAAGCGCTGCGGCCGGCCCTGGAGGTCTGGGCGCATGTGCAATCAATGCCGGAACCGGGCTTTGCAGTGATTGCCATGGGCAAGCGCGACGTGGCCTACGACGCCGGGTTACCCAACCCGCTGCTGCGTTACAAGCCGGGCGCGCAATCGGCTGGCGACGATGTGAGCGCTTGCAAGGTGACGGCCGTCATGGACCAGCACGCATTCATGACTGTCGCACCCGGATGCGAGTTGAAGGTCGGCGATATCATTTCCTTCGGTACCTCGCACCCGTGTCTGACGTTCGACAAGTGGCGTTCAGGTTGCCTGGTGGATAATGACTTGCGGGTGATAGAGCCTTTCAGTACGTATTTCTAGATAAGTATTTGCAGGAGTATCGTCACATGAGCCTTCCACGGGTCGCCCTGATCGGCGAATGCATGATCGAACTGCAACAGCATGCCGATGGCAGTCTGCGCCAGAGCTTCGGCGGAGACACACTCAATACGGCGGTCTACCTTTCCCGATTGCTGGGTGAGCGGGCCAAGGTCGACTACGTTACGGCACTGGGTGACGACAGCTTCAGCGATGCGATGTGTCGGATCTGGGCGGACGAGGGCATCGGTCTGGGCAAGGTGCAGCGCCTGCCTGGACGCTTGCCGGGGCTCTACTGCATCCAGACCGACGCCAATGGTGAGCGGCGCTTTCTCTACTGGCGCAACGAAGCTGCCGTGCGTGACTGCTTCATGACCCCGGCGGCCGAGCCGATCCTGGCAGCGCTGGCCAGCTATGACGTGCTGTATTTCAGCGGCATTACCCTGGCAGTGCTTGGCGAGCAGGGGCGTGCCAAACTGCTGGAGGCATTGGCGTGCGCGCGTCGGCGCGGTGTCAGGGTCGCCTTCGACAACAACTATCGTCCGCGGCTGTGGGCCAGTGTCGAGCAGGCCCGCGAAGCCTACCGTGCGTGTCTGCAGCATGTGGATCTGGCCTTGCTGACCGAAGACGACGAGCAGGCCCTGTATGGCTATGCCGACAGCGAACAGCTGCTGTCCGCCTATCGCGGGCGCGGCATCGGTGAAATCGTCGTCAAGCGTGGCGCGCAGAGTTGCCTGGTCGAAGCGGGCGGCGAACGTTTCGAAATCGCAGCGCAGCAGGTCGAGCGTGTGGTCGACACCACGGCTGCGGGTGATTCCTTCAGTGCTGGCTATCTCGCGGCCCGGCTCACGGGTGACCACCCGCTACAGGCGGCGGAAGCAGGGCATCGCCTGGCCAGTATCGTGATTCAGCATCCAGGCGCGCTGGTGCCCAAGTCGGTCATGCCAGTCTGATAGCACTTGCCACGGAACATGCAGTTGATCGGCTAACACACTGACAGGCAAGCATTTCGCTGGAACCCGCGCGAAAATCCGGCCACCATAGGCCACCTTTTCGCCTGCGAGCCCACCACCGGAGTCTGCGTGCCTGACGACCTGCCTTCTGCGCTTCCCCATGACCTGGATGTCGACCTTGTACCGCCCCGGCAATTGCCGTTTTTTCGACGCCTGTTGGCGCGGCTGATGGGGCGTGGTCTTACCGGACTGCGCTCGCAGCACGCGCCCTCATGGTCGCAGGGGCATGCCGACGGTTATCTGAACGGCCACATCGAAGGCGTGCGTGAAGGCTATGAAGAGGGTTATCTGGATGGCCAGGAGTCGGGCCGTCAGGTGCTGGTCATCAGCGATACCCGGCCAGCCCGGCATCGTGGCCCCAAGGTCGACGATCATCTGTTCGATGACTGGCGATTGGCGCTCACACCTGAACTGAAAAAGCGCATCAAGGCCGATGTCGCCGAAAAACTCCCCGCACATGCCCAGCCCAGCGCGGCGCAGTGGAAGATGATTTTCAGCGATACGCCGTCTACCTACGTGATTGCCGGGGCGGGTGCAGGCAAATCCACGTCGCTGGTCCTGCGGATTCTGCTGCTGCACCACTACCTGGGCTTCGAACTGAACGCCATGACGGTGGTGACCTTCACCCGTGAGTCGCGCAAGGACTTCATCAGCAAACTGATCGATGTCATGGCCCTGTGGGGGCATGCGCTGGAGCAAAAGCAGGCGCGCGAGGTGGTACGCACCTTCCATTCGCGCATTCTGCCTCTGGTGCGCAGCCTGCCCGGTTTTGAGCAGATGCGCGCGTTCGAGAACCTGAGCAGTCAGTCTTTCGGCCTGGAAGAGGCGGACAGCAACCCCTTCGACTTGCGGATCAACGATGCGCAGCGCCAGCAACTCAATCTCTGCTACCGCGATCTGTACGCCGGTAGCGAGCGTTTTCGCGAAGTCATGGCGCCGCTGTATCGCCATGCATTGCAGCTCAAGGAACTGGATCGCGATCACCCTGATGTGCAGAAACGGGTCGCGGTGACCGAGCTGTCCTCGAAACGCGATGAAGAGTGGTGCGATACCGTTGAAGATCTATGGATTCGCGCCGGCGCCTGGCCTATAAAGGGCATTGAGCCCATGCGCCAAGCTGTTGAAATAAATGGTTTTTCGTTTTATTTTCACGGCTATATCGCCGAGCTGGATGCCTGGGTCGTGCTGGGTCTGGACGCCAGTGAGGATCAGCAACTCAAGCGCCCGGGCGCCAAGCTGCCGGTATGGGCAGAGGGCGTTATAAAGCGCACCCTGTTTCAAGCTTTCTGCAGTAAACCATTGATATGGATGGATAACTACCAGTCGGCCAAAGAGGTTTTGCAATCCCTGGCGGGGGATGCCGTCGCGGGGCCTGGATTCGATTACCGGGTCAAGGGTGAACTCGGTGCGGCACCCTTGCTGGACTGTTTTGTCACGGCTGCCAGCTTTATCGAGAACCTCGGGCTGGATGTGCCGAGCGCCGTGTCCGAGATGAGTTTTGCCAGCGATGACCCGGACCGTTTCTTCTTCGAAGCGCTCAGCCTGTTCTGGAAAGCCTTCGAAACGCACCTGCTGGCTCAATCGCCGCCGATCATGACCTACAACCGCATGTTTGCCTTGTTCGGCGAAACGTCACCCGAGAATCTCAAGCACGTCAGTGATCCGATGCTCAGACCCTTGGCGCATTTGATGATCGACGAGTTCCAGGACGTCTCGCCGCAGATCGTTTCATGGTTACGCGCCAGCCTGCGCGAAATCAGGCGTCGTGGTCCGGCATTGCACACAGGCCGCATCGCTCAGCACTCATCGCTGCTCTGTGTCGGTGACGATTGGCAATCGATCTACGGCTGGCGCGGCAGTTCGCCGAAGTACTTCATGGAGTTCGCAAAGGAGTTTTCATCCCCGGCGACCACCAGGGTCATGCTCAGTGACAACTTCCGCAGTCATCAGCACATCATCGACGCCGCCGAGCACATCGTCCGTGCGGCCCCGGCTATACCGGGCAAGAAGGCCCGCGCCAGTGGCCTGCTTCAGGAGCTGCTACCGGTCAAGGTACTGGATCGCGATGAGGACGAGCTTGCCGAGCGGGTCGCCGAGCATTACCACGATGGCGACTCGATCCTGCTGCTGTACCGCAAGGGCAGCGAGAAGGCGCGCTTCTCGGCGCGTCTGCAGGCATTGATCGACGCTGATTCGGCAAATGGCGCGCAGAATCGCCGCATCAGAACGCTCACCTACCACAGTTCCAAAGGCTTGCAGGCGGATGCCGTATTTTTGCTGGGCGATTGTCAGCATCTGACCGTCTCGCCCTACAAGAATCAGGTTTACCGCTTGGCAGGGCTGGGTGATGCGAATGATCTTCAGCCATTCGATACAGCACAGAAGGATGAAGTCTTGCGTCTGGCCTATGTCGCCATTACTCGTTCGGCGCGGCACTGTTATTGGTATATCGATGAAAGCGCCAGTTCGGGAGACGCAGTTCAGATGCCCAAGGCGTCAGACAGGATTGCCCGCGACAAGCCTTTCTTCGAAGACCTGCGCAACAGGGTTCGTGCTGTCTGAGGCGTTCATGTCAGATAAAACCGGCGATCTGTCGTTGCGTATGATGAGTGCCGAATAACTCCAGCTCATCCTCGATGGCTTCGATGATGCGCTCCACGTCTGCGGCATTCATCACCGTAGAACAGGGCAGGCCGGCAATGGCGACCACGGTTTCACCGCTGGCACGGTCGAAAAGTCGCGCAATCATGCTCCCTGGCGCATCCATCGAGGCTTCAAAGCCCACGGGGTGGAAGTGCCAGCGCATCAGTTGGCATGCATTGGGGAATGTGACTTTAGTCATGACGATGGCCCACCTGAATCAATCGAGCACTTCCCTTGCTCCAATGGGTAGGCAGACAGCCAGAATGCGTCCGGTAAAGCCATGATGACGAGACGATGACCAGCAGTACGCATCATCGGTCGGTCAAGTTGCTTTCCAGCAGGATCGCTGAGCGGTCTGACGAATACTGAAAATAGCATTTGCCAGCGCCGTTCTGGAAAAATTTTTTATGACGCAGCACAAAAAAATCAATTATATGACCCGTGTCATTAGAAGGTATTAATGGGCACGCTCCATGCATTTGCAGAGCCGCTGCCGCAAGTCCTTCAATGGACTGAATTTGCCGTGACGAAGATGGTTTTCGTGCCGGGTCTGGGGCAAGCTGTCGCTATTGACCCGAGGAACCGCACATGCTGAGAAAATCCCTTGCCGCACTGGTGTTGCTGGCCTCGACCAGCCATGCGGCGGAGACGGTCAATATTTACAACTGGACGGACTATATAGCGCCGGACACCCTGAAGAATTTCGAAGCCGCCACCGGTTTCAAGACCACTTACGAAACCTTTGAAACCAACGAGGCGCTGAACGCAAAACTGCTGGCGGGTCACTCCGGTCACGATGTGGTTTTTCCGTCTATTCATTTCATGGGACGACAAATCCAGAGCGGGCTGCTCAAAACCCTCGACAAGCGACAGTTGCCCAACTGGAAAAACCTCAACCCGGTCCTGCTCAAGGCGCTGGAGGGCAGTGACCCCGGTAACCAGCATGGTTTCCCCTATCTGTGGGGCAGCACCGGCATCGGCTATGACTCAGCCAAGGTCAAGGCCATCCTCGGCAAGGATGCACCGCTCGATTCCTGGGATCTGGTGCTCAAGCCGGAAAACATGAAAAAGCTTGCCCAATGCGGTGTCGTATTTCTCGACAGCGCACCGGCTCTTCTGCCGATCACCCTGAATTACCTTGGCTTGCCGCCGCACAGCGAAGTACCTGACGACTATCGTCAGGCAAAGGCGGTACTGGACAGCGTACGGCCGTACATACGCAATTTCAGCTCTGCCGATTACATCGCCGACCTCGCGAAGGGCAGGATTTGTGTCGCGGTGGGCTATTCCGGGGATATTTCCCAGGCTCAGGAGCAGGCGCAGAAAGAAGGCAACGGCTTCACCATCGATTATGTCGTTCCGAAGGAGGGCGCGCCCATGTGGTTCGACATGGTCGCCATCCCGGCTGACGCCACCGATACCAAGGGCGCCTACGCGTTCCTGAATTACCTGCTGCGCCCCGAAGTGATCGCCAACATCACCAATACCGTGCATTACGCCAATGGCAATGAAAAGGCAGACGCGCTGATCGGCCCGGGCCTGTGGACCGACACCACGGTGTACCCGGACGCCGACATGCTGAGCCGCCTGTTCGTGATGTCTCAGGTCCCGGACACTATCAATTCTTTTCGCGAGAAGCTCTGGGACACATTCAGGGCCGGCAGGTAACGCTGTTCAAATGACATGAGCCTGCTGCAGTTCGGTCAGCGCCTGAGCCTTCAACCGGGCCAGCAGCGGATCGCGACGATCCCTGGGTGCCTGCAGCCGGACCGGCAAGTCGTGGGTGATTGTGCCGGGGCGGCTGCCCATCACCAGCACGCGGTCGCTCAGGTACAACGCCTCGTCGACATCATGGGTCACCAGCAATAGGGTGATGGCATGGCGCGCAGCCAGTTGCAGCAGCAAGTCCTGAAGCTTCATCCGGGTAAACGCATCGACTGCGCTGAACGGCTCATCCAGCAGCAACACCGCTGGGTGCGAGTACAGGCCGCGCGCGATGGCCACACGCTGGGCCATGCCCCCTGACAGTGCTTTGGGCAAGGCGTCGGCAAAACCGGACAGGCCTACTTCTTCGATCAATTGACCGACCCAGTGGCGGTCGTAGCGGTCATCGTCACTGAAACCGATGTTCTGTGCGACGGTCAGCCAGGGCATCAGGCGCGGCTCTTGAAACACGAACGCCACTTCGCCCTGAATACGCTGCACCGAACCACGAAAATCCTGCTCCAGTCCGGCGACAATCCTCAGCAGCGTGCTTTTGCCGCAGCCGCTGGGGCCCAGCAGGCTGACGATTTCACCTGATTGCAGCGACAGATCGATGCCGTGCAGCACGGTATTGCCCGCGAACGCCTTGTGCTCGACGCGTATATCCATCAGTGATTCCGGCATCTATCAACCCTCACGGCTTTGCCCGTTGAATGTGTCGCGCCAGGCCAGGAAGCGTTTTTCCAGACTTGCCAACAGGCCGTCGCTGAGTTTGCCCAGTGTCGCCAGAACGATGATGGCCGCCAGCACGATGTCCGGGCGCGAGGTTTCGCGCCCGTCACTGAGCAGGTAGCCCAGGCCTTTGGTGGCCGCGATCAGCTCGGCGGCCACCAGAAACATCCACGACAGGCTCATGCCGCTGCGCAAACCGGTAAACAGGCCGGGCAGGGCGGCGGGCAGAAGAATGCGCCGGGTCAGGCGATAGCGGCTCAAGCCATACATCTGGCCGACTTCCACCAGCTTTCGGTCAATGCCTCGAATCGCGGCCACGCCGTTGAGATAGACCGGAAAGAACGCTCCAATGGCAATCAGCACGATTTTCGATGTCTCGCCAATGCCCAGCCATAGCAGCAGAAGCGGCACCCACGCCAGGCTCGGAATGGAGCGAAGGCCGGCGAATGTCGGCTCCAGATACGCCTCTGCCTCACGACTGAGCCCCACCCACGCGGCAAACACCAGGGCCAGGCTCGCGCCAATCACAAAGCCGCTGAGTACACGCAACAGACTGGCACTGATGTGCTTCCACAACGCACCGTCTGCCAGGTCACGCAGAGTCAGAACGATCTCGCTGGGCGCTGGCATCTGATAGGCAGGCAGCCAGCCGATGCGGACGATAATTTCCAGCAGGACGATGATCACTGCCGGCACTACCAGCCCCTTGAGTGGTGTTCTGTAGCGCTGCCAAAGCGTTGGTTGCGCCTTGTCCGGCACTGTTGCCTGCGCTGAGGCAGGCAACGACTTGTTGCGGCTGGTCATGGAGTGGCGATCACGGCTTTGGAGAACTCAGGCGTGATCAGTTGATCGATGACCTGTTCGACATTGACGCCTTTGCGCACCAGGTCCTCCGCGACCAGAATCGGCGCTGCGGCCTTGGACGCCTCCACGTCTTTCGCACTCAGTTGCGGGCTGCTCAAGTCTGTGCGGGTCAATTGCAGCCTGGCGACTTCCAGCGGCAGGCCCGACTCGGTCGCCAGCAGACTGGCCAGCTCATCAGGGTTTTTTACTGCCCATTCCCGGGCTTGTTCATAAGCGCTCAATACTGTCCTGATCGCCTGTGGGTGTTCCTTGGCGTAGGTTTCCGTGACGCTCAGTACGCCATAGCTGTTGAAGTCCTTGTTGCGGTAAAGCAGGCGCGAGCCGGACTGTATTTCACTGGCCGCCATGTGCGGGTCAAGCCCTGCCCAGGCATCTACGTCACCTTTTTCAAGGGCTGTGCGCCCATCGGGATGCTGCAGGTGCAGCAGCTCGACATCATCCTTTTTCAGCCCGGCCTTCTGCAGCGCGCGCAAGGTGAACAGATAAGGATCGGTGCCTTTGGTGGCGGCTATTTTCTTGCCTTTGAGCTCGGCAACCGATTGCAGGGGAGAATCCTTGCGCACCACCAGTGCTGTCCATTCCGCCCGGCTGTAGACATACACCGACTTGATCGGGCTGCCGTTGGCCCGGGCCAGCACCGCAGACAGGCTGGCCGACGAAGCGAAGTCGACGCTGCCACTGTTCAGGTACTCCAGCGAGCGGTTGCTGCCCTGGCTCAACACCCAGGTGACTTTCGCCTCCGGCAGGGCTTTCTCCAGCCAGCCAAAATGCTTGAGCGCCAGGCTGACCGGCGAATAGTAGGCATAGTCCAGACGGATTTCGGCAGGTACGGCCTCGGCGGCCTGCACCGCGCCGTGGAGGCTCAACGCCAATACACAGGTGCTCGCCATCCAGCGAATCAGCGTGCGGGGAGACAACAACCGAAAAGAAACGGGGGGTTGTGGCATAGTGGCGTCCAGGTCAGGAAAACTAGAGCCGCAGCGACCGATTGATATATTCCAAAACAGGCAGTTCGCAGGGCGTGAAATTCACAACAGGAATATTGCACGCTCTATGCCAAACACCAGAGTGCTTGAATTCCGGGGCTTTACGCGGTTTTCCGATGTCCGTGATGTTGATCTGACAGCGGTCTGTTGAATGGCTGTTGCCAGGCAAACAGTCGGTCTGATGACTCCTCTTTCGACGATTTTTTGACATTTTCTCTGCTTGTCAGACGATTTTTTTTGCCGGTATTGCAACAGAATCGTTTTTTGACACTCTTAATCGTCCACATTCTTAATTTCGAAACATGTGCGCACTAGGCTCTGTACGAAAAGTCGGCGAGCGAAGGTCAGGCGAGGCAAAAACAGGCGAGGAAGCGGAGTCTACGTGTTGTAAATGAGCATTCCGAGCCTGTTTTTAACGAAGCATCACCGAGCGCAGCCACTTTTCGTACAGAGCCTAGGCTCTGAACGAAAAGTGGCTGCGCATAGATCGGAAGAGCACACGTCTGAACTCCAGTCACCGATGTATCTCGTATGCCGTCTTCTGCTTGA
>NZ_AWQP01000015.1:0-20673 GCF_000972175.1 Pseudomonas syringae pv. coryli str. NCPPB 4273
GCGACCACCGAGATCTACACTCTTTCCCTACACGACGCTCTTCCGATCTCGCGGAGCGTGAGGAACGATAGTCATTAGCTCCCGAACTGTGCCCTTAGCCAAATTGCCCTAAAGTGCTTTCACAAGAATCACCATGCCTCTGCGCCTAGGCGCGTAACCGTTTGTGTCCGATACATCTCCGCCTCGTACAACTCTGGCATAACACTTGCTCTGCCTCTGTCACGTATTGAAGAACCTCTTGAATAGTGACGGATTATTGGCATGGCGCAGAGCGAAGAAGTTAAAGACCCCGCGACCACCGGCAAAGGTAAAGGCAAACTCAAGCTCATTATCATTGCCGTCGTGGCGTTGCTGCTGGCGGTAGGCTTGTCGGTGGGCGCGACCTGGTTCCTCATGCACAAGAGCGAAAGCAAGGTAGATCCAGCGGCGGCCGCAGCCGCAGCGAACGTCAAGCCAGTGGCGGTGTTCGAACCGATGACCCCGGCCTTCGTGGTCAACTTCAACGCCAATGGTCGCCAACGCTACATGCAGGTGAGCATCACTATGCTGGGCCGTAACGCCGCCGACATGGAAGCACTGAAGGTACACATGCCATTGATCCGCAATAATCTGGTCATGCTGTTTGCAGCCATTCCCTTCGAATCGCTGGCTTCGCCGATCGGCCAGGAAATGCTGCGTCAGAAAGCGACCGCCAGCATTCAGGAAGTCGCACAGAAAGAACTCGGCAAGACTGTGATCGAACAGCTGCTCTTCACTAACTTCGTATTGCAGTAGGACTCTCACATGGCCGTGCAAGACCTGCTCTCCCAGGACGAGATCGATGCGCTGCTGCATGGCGTCGACGATGGGATGGTCCAGACTGACAACAACAGCGAGCCTGGCAGTGTCAAAAGTTACGACCTGACCAGCCAGGACCGGATCGTCCGCGGACGCATGCCGACGCTGGAAATGATCAACGAGCGCTTCGCCCGCTACACGCGTATCAGCATGTTCAACCTGCTGCGCCGCTCGGCGGACGTGGCAGTGGGCGGTGTTCAGGTCATGAAGTTCGGTGAGTATGTGCATTCCCTGTACGTGCCGACCAGCCTCAACCTGGCCAAGATCAAGCCGCTGCGTGGCACCGCGCTGTTCATTCTCGACGCCAAGCTGGTGTTCAAGCTGGTGGACAACTTTTTCGGTGGTGACGGTCGTCACGCCAAGATCGAAGGCCGTGAGTTCACACCAACCGAACTGCGTGTCGTGCGCATGGTGCTGGATCAGGCGTTTGTCGACCTCAAGGAGGCCTGGCAGGCGATCATGGAAGTCAATTTCGAGTACATCAACTCGGAAGTGAACCCGGCGATGGCCAACATCGTCGGGCCGAGCGAGGCTGTAGTGATCTCCACCTTCCACATCGAACTCGATGGCGGTGGCGGCGACTTGCACGTGACCATGCCGTACTCGATGATCGAGCCGATTCGCGAAATGCTCGATGCCGGTTTCCAGTCCGATCTGGACGACCAGGACGAGCGTTGGGTCAACGCGCTCAAGGAAGACGTGCTGGACGTCAACGTTCCGCTCACCACGACCATCGCCCAGCGCCAGTTGCCGTTGCGGGACATCCTGCACATGCGCCCTGGTGATGTGATCCCTGTGGAACTGGGCGATTCGCTGGTCTTGCGTGCCAATGGCGTACCTTCGTTCAAGGTCAAGCTTGGCTCGCACAAGGGCAAGATGGCCCTGCAAGTAATCGAACCCATAGCGCGACGCTGACCAGTCTGGTCAACGTCGGAAATTGTTGCGTAACTGAAATACTGCGTGCAGAGGACAACCGATGGCTGATGAAAACGATACGATGTCTGCTGAAGATCAGGCATTGGCGGATGAGTGGGCTGCTGCATTGGGCGAAGCTGGCGACAGCCAGGCTGATATCGATGCGCTGCTGGCTGCGGATGCCGGAAATTCGGGTAGCCGGATGGCGATGGAAGAGTTTGGCAGCGTGCCGAAAAGCACCGGTCCGGTTTCTCTGGATGGTCCCAACCTGGATGTGATTCTCGACATTCCGGTGTCGATCTCCATGGAAGTGGGCAGCACCGACATCAACATCCGCAACCTGCTGCAGCTCAACCAGGGCTCGGTGATCGAGCTGGATCGTCTGGCGGGCGAGCCGCTGGATGTGCTGGTCAACGGCACGCTGATCGCCCATGGCGAAGTGGTGGTGGTCAACGAAAAGTTCGGGATCCGTCTGACCGACGTGATCAGTCCGAGCGAACGCATCAAGAAGCTGCGCTAGTGAAGCGCTGGCTGAGTGTTCTGCTGACCCTGCCATCTCTGGCCTGGGCCGCCGAACCCGCCGCTCAGGCGGCGCCTGCGCAGGTGGCCAACACGGTTTCCGGCGGTATGGGCGGGCAGGTGGTGCAACTGTTGTTCGGTCTGATTCTGGTGATTGGCCTGATTTTCGTGCTCGCCTGGCTGATGCGCCGGGTGCAGCGCGTCGGGCCCAACAGCAATCAGGTGATCGAGCTGGTGAGTTCGCGCGCGCTGGGTCCGCGTGATCGGCTGGTGCTGGTGCAGATCGGCAATGAACAAGTGCTGCTGGGCATTACGCCCGGGCGAATCACGCCTCTGCATGTGCTCAAGGAGCCCGTACAGGTGCCGGTGCGCGAGCAGGCTACCCCTGAATTCGCTCAGCGCCTGATGGAGCTGATGGGCAAGGATAAGGACAAGAAGTAATGGGCGCCTTGCGTTTCCTGATACTGCTGTTGCTGGTCATGGTGACGCCTGCTGCGCTGGCGGCCGATCCGCTGTCGATCCAGGCGATCACGCTGTCCAACGGTGCCGATGGTCAGCAGGAGTATTCGGTCAGTCTGCAGATTCTGCTGATCATGACCGCGCTGAGCTTCATTCCGGCGTTCGTCATGTTGATGACCAGCTTCACGCGAATCATCATCGTCTTCTCGATTCTGCGTCAGGCCCTCGGCCTGCAGCAGACGCCGTCGAACCAGATCCTCACCGGCATGGCGCTGTTTCTGACCATGTTCATCATGGCGCCGGTCTTCGACCGGGTGAATCAGGATGCCTTGCAGCCTTACCTGGCGGAGAAGCTTTCCGCGCAGGATGCGGTGGCCAAGGCGCAAGTGCCGATCAAGGACTTCATGCTGGCCCAGACGCGCACCAGCGACCTCGAACTGTTCATGCGCCTGTCCAAGCGTACCGACATTCCCACTCCGGATGCCGCGCCGTTGACCATTCTGGTTCCGGCGTTCGTGATTTCGGAACTCAAGACGGCGTTTCAGATCGGCTTCATGATCTTCATTCCGTTTCTGATCATCGATATGGTGGTGGCCAGTGTGCTGATGGCGATGGGTATGATGATGCTTTCGCCGCTGATCATTTCTCTGCCGTTCAAGATCATGCTGTTTGTGCTGGTGGACGGCTGGGCGCTGATTGTCGGCACCCTGGCTGGCAGTTTTGGTGGCGTATGAGCCGTTTTGCTAAGGAGTCTGCCCGATGACGCCGGAAGTAGCCGTCGATCTGTTCCGCGAGGCCCTGTGGCTGACCACTGTGCTGGTCGCGATTCTTGTAGTGCCGAGCCTGCTGTGCGGTCTGCTGGTGGCCATGTTTCAGGCGGCCACGCAGATCAACGAACAGACCTTGAGCTTCCTGCCGCGCCTGCTGGTGATGCTCATTACCCTCATCGTCATCGGCCCGTGGCTGTTGAAAATATTCATGGAGTACATGCTGTCGTTGTACACCAGTATTCCGACCGTGATCGGCTAGTACGGCATGCAGCCGATGCTTGCGCTGACCGATACCCAGATCAGTACCTGGGTAGCCAGCTTCATGCTGCCGCTGTTTCGCATCATCGCGTTGCTGATGACCATGCCGATCATCGGCACTACGCTGGTCCCGCGTCGCGTGCGCATGTACCTCGCCGTGGCGATCACCGTGGTTGTCGCGCCTGCGCTTCCAGCCATGCCGGCCGTGCAGGCACTCGATCTGAGCGCGCTGTTGCTGATCGGTGAACAGATCATCATCGGCGCCGGGATGGGCCTGTCGCTGCAGTTGTTTTTTCATATCTTTGTGGTCGCGGGGCAGATCATCTCGACGCAGATGGGGATGGGTTTTGCGTCGATGGTCGACCCTACCAACGGTGTTTCCTCCGCCACCATCGGTCAGTTCTTCACGATGCTGGTCACCCTGTTGTTTCTGGCCATGAACGGCCATCTGGTGGTGCTGGAAATTCTCGTCGAGAGCTTTACCACGATGCCGGTCGGCAGTGGTTTGCTGGTCAATAATTTCTGGGAACTGGCCAACGGGCTGGGCTGGGTACTGGCTTCGGGCATGCGACTGGTGTTGCCTGCAATTACTGCGCTGCTGATCATCAACATCGCCTTTGGCGTCATGACCCGCGCCGCGCCGCAACTCAACATCTTTTCCATCGGTTTCCCGCTTACGCTGGTGTTGGGCATGGTCATTCTGTGGATGACGATGGGCGACATTCTCAATCAGTATCAACCGATCGCTACGCAGGCCTTGCAGGCGTTGCGCGACATGGTGAGGGCTCGTTGAATGGCGGAAAACGAGAATGGCCAGGACAAGACAGAAGACCCCACGGAAAAAAAGGTCAAGGACTCACGGGCTGACGGCCAGATCGCCCGCTCCAAGGAGCTGACCACGCTGGTAGTGATGCTGATGGGGGCGGGCGGGTTACTGGTGTTCGGCTCCGATATCGCCGTGATGATGTCCGAGCTTATGCGTGACAATTTCACGATATCCCGTGAAACCCTGATGGATCAGTCCTACATGGGCAAGGCGCTGCTCAGCTCCGGGACGCATGCGCTGATCGTGGTCCTGCCGTTTCTGATCGCCATGCTGGTCGCCGCACTGGTGGGGCCGATCATGCTGGGTGGGTGGCTGTTCGCAACCAAATCATTGATGCCCAAGTTCAGCCGCATGAACCCGGCAGCAGGTCTCAAGCGCATGTTCTCGCCGCATGCGCTGGTCGAATTGCTCAAGTCGCTCGGAAAATTTCTGATCATTCTGGCAGTTGCGCTGGCGGTCCTTAACAATGAGCGCAAGGACCTGGTGGCGATTGCTCACGAGCCGCTCGAGCAGGCCATGATCCATAGCCTGTTGGTGGTGGGCTGGAGCAGTTTCTGGATGGCGTGCGGCCTGATATTCATCGCGGCGGCGGACGTGCCGTTCGTGTTGTATGAAGCGCACAAGAAGCTGTTGATGACCAAGCAGGAAGTGCGCGACGAGCACAAGAACAGCGAGGGCAGCCCTGAGGTCAAGCAGCGCATTCGCCAGTTGCAGCGCGAAATGTCCCAGCGGCGCATGATGGCTTCTGTGCCAGAGGCCGACGTGATTATCACCAACCCGACACACTTCGCCGTTGCCCTGAAATACGATCCCGAGCAGGGCGGGGCGCCGATGTTGCTGGCCAAGGGTACTGATCTGGTGGCGCTGAAAATTCGCGAAATCGGCGCGCATAACGAGATCTTGATTCTGGAGTCAGCGGCACTGGCGCGTTCTATCTATTACAGCACCGAGCTTGACCAGGAGATTCCTGCCGGCCTGTATCTGGCCGTCGCCCAGGTGCTGGCCTACGTCTACCAGATCCGCCAGTTCCGCGCCGGTCAGGGCAAGCGTCCCGACCCTCTGGGCGACATCAAGATCCCCCCCGACCTGCAGCGCGACGAGTAGTCCGCTCCCCCTTCGTTGCCGGCAGAGACCTATGGTGCCCGTGCTCCGCGTGGACATGCCGTTCTGGACAACCCGCATCCGCTCTTGCGCAGGCAAACGAGAAGGTTTTCTGACTGCACTCAGCGCACCGGATTTACGTGACTTCTGTGTCTAAAGCCTTACCGCCACTGGCTTTGTAAAAGTTGGACAGCTTTTTGCAACAGGGTCGATACAGGGCGCCATTGGCGTCAATGTTTTGATCTAGTGCGCAGGTAACGAATCAGTGGATCGCTCTCAATTACTCAGTAGCGCACGCAGCAATATCACAGGCCTGGGCCGTGGTCAGTTGGGCGTTCCGTTGTTGTTGCTGGTCATGATGGCAATGATGATGTTGCCTATGCCGCCGTTCCTGCTGGACGTGTTCTTCACGTTCAACATCGCACTGTCCATCGTCGTGCTGCTGGTCTGCGTGTATGCCCTGCGGCCGCTGGACTTCTCGGTATTTCCGACCATTCTGCTGGTCGCCACGTTGCTGCGTCTGGCGCTGAACGTCGCTTCCACGCGAGTGGTCATGCTTCACGGTCAGGACGGCCACGCCGCTGCGGGCAAGGTGATTCAAGCCTTCGGTGAAGTGGTGATCGGTGGCAACTATGTCGTCGGTATCGTGGTGTTCGCGATTCTGATGATCATCAACTTCGTGGTAATCACCAAGGGTGCCGGTCGTATTTCCGAGGTGAGCGCGCGCTTCACCCTCGACGCGATGCCCGGCAAACAGATGGCGATCGACGCCGACCTCAACGCCGGCCTCATCGATCAGCCGGAAGCCAAGCGCCGCCGTGCCGAAGTCGCCCAGGAAGCCGAGTTCTACGGTTCCATGGACGGTGCCAGTAAATTCGTGCGCGGCGATGCGATTGCCGGTCTGCTGATTCTGTTCATCAACCTGATCGGCGGCATGCTGGTCGGTATCCTGCAACACAACATGACTTTCGCCGACGCAGGCCGTGTTTATACCCTGCTGACCATCGGTGACGGTTTGGTGGCGCAATTGCCATCACTGCTGCTGTCTACCGCCGCAGCGATCATGGTGACCCGTGCTTCCGGTTCGGAAGAGATGGGCAAGCTGATCAATCGTCAGATGTTCGCTTCGCCCAAGGCGCTGGGTGTTTCCGCTGCAATCATGATCGTCATGGGCCTTGTCCCGGGCATGCCGCACTTTTCCTTTATCAGCCTCGGGCTGGTTGCCGCCGGCGGCGCCTACCTGTTGTGGAAGAAAGAAAACCAGGTGAAGGTCGAGGCCATCGCCGAAGTGCAGCGCCAGCAGGACCTGCTGCCGTCTCCGACCCGCGTTCAGGACGCCAAGGAACTGGGCTGGGATGACGTGACGCCCATCGATATCATCGGTCTGGAAGTGGGTTATCGCCTTATTCCGCTGGTGGATCGCAATCAGGGTGGTCAGTTGCTGGCGCGTATCAAGGGCGTGCGCAAGAAGCTCTCGCAAGAGCTCGGTTTCCTGATGCCCACTGTGCACATTCGCGACAACCTCGATCTGGCGCCCAGCGCCTATCGTCTGACGCTGATGGGCGTGATTCTGGCCGAGGCCGAGATCTACCCGGATCGCGAGCTGGCGATCAACCCTGGTCAAGTGTTCGGCACCCTGAATGGCATCACCGCCAGAGACCCGGCGTTTGGTCTGGAAGCCGTGTGGATCGAAATCAGCCAGCGCAGTCAGGCGCAGTCGCTGGGTTACACCGTGGTCGATGCCAGTACCGTGGTGGCGACCCACTTGAACCAGATTCTCTACAAGCATTCGCATGAGCTGATCGGCCATGAGGAAGTCCAGCAATTGATGCAATTGCTGGCCAAAAGCTCGCCCAAGCTGGCTGAAGAGCTGGTACCTGGCGTGCTGTCGCTGTCCTCGCTGCTCAACGTGCTGCAGGCGCTGCTGGCTGAACACGTACCTGTGCGGGATATCCGCAGCATTGCAGAGGCTATCGCCAACAACGCCGGGAAGAGTCAAGATACCGCCGCTTTGGTGGCCGCAGTGCGCGTGGGTCTGAGCCGCGCAATCGTCCAAAGCATTGTAGGCGTTGAGCCGGAGCTGCCTGTTATCACTCTGGAACCAAGGTTGGAACAGATATTGCTCAATAGTTTGCAGAAGGCTGGTCAGGGTCAGGAAGAAGGCGTTCTTCTTGAGCCAAGCATGGCTGAAAAGCTCCAGCGTTCGTTGATCGAGGCCGCCCAGCGTCAGGAGATGCAAGGGTTGCCGGTAATTCTTCTGGTAGCAGGGCCTGTCCGGGCGATGCTGTCACGATTTGGACGATTGGCTGTACCGAACATGCATGTTCTGGCGTACCAGGAAATTCCGGACAACAAGCAAGTAACCATCGTAGCGACTGTCGGGCCGAACGGCTGAGGTAGTGAGTCATGCAAGTTAAGCGATTTTTCGCCGCCGATATGCGTCAAGCCATGAAGCTGGTTCGCGATGAGCTGGGCGCTGAAGCGGCCATCATCGGTAACCGGCGCATTGCCGGTGGCGTAGAGCTGACTGCTGCTCTGGATTACAAGCTGTCCGCCCTGGCACCGCGTGTGCCGAACATGGAACTGGAAGACGAACTGCGCAAGACTCAGTCGCGCATCGTCTCTGCCCAGGCCGAATTGAACAACCGCAGCGACAGCGACGCATCGATCAACCTGCAGCTGTTTTCCGGCAAGCCGGTCAACCCTGCCGATACGCACATCGAGCCGACACTCGAAGAGCCGCCGCGTCCATTCGCGTACGCAGCGCCACAGGCCGCCGAGCCTGCCATCGGCCAGCGCGCCTATGACTCGATGCGTTCCGAACTGAACGGCCTGCGTGAGCTGCTGGAAGTCCAGCTCGGCTCGCTGGCCTGGAACCAGCTGCAGGGCAGTCGTCCGCAGCAGGCCAACCTGTGGCGTCGTCTGCAACGTGTCGGCCTGTCCGGCCCGCTGTCACGCGACCTGCTGTCGATGATTCCGGAGATTGACGAGCCTCGTCAGGCCTGGCGCATGCTGCTGGCGCACCTGGCACGCATGATCGCCGTACCCGAAGTCGAGCCGCTCGAAGAGGGCGGCGTGATTGCAATGGTCGGTCCTGCCGGAATGGGCAAGACCACCACCCTGGCCAAACTGGCAGCACGTTACGTGCTGAAGTACGGCCCGCAGAATATCGCACTGGTCAGCATGGACAGTTTCCGCATCGGCGCGCAGGAGCAGCTCAAGACCCTTGGGCGCATCCTCAACGTACCGGTCACCCATATCGATCCTGGCCAGTCTCTGGTTCAGGCGCTGGAACCGCTGCTGCGTAAGCGTGTGGTGCTGATTGACACCGCCGGGCTGCAGGCCAGTGATCCTGCGCTGCGCATGCAGCTGGAAAGCCTCGCGGGTCGCGGCATCAAGTCACGCAACTATCTGGTACTGGCCACCACCAGCCAGAAGCAGGTGCTGACAGCCGCGTATCACAGTTACAAACGTTGTGGCCTGGCCGGATGCATTCTGACCAAGCTTGATGAAACGGCCAGCCTCGGTGAAGTCCTGAGCCTGGCGATCAGTCACGAATTACCTGTGGCCTACCTCACGGACGGACCACGCATTCCTGATGACCTGCATATTCCGCGTCGTCATCAGCTGGTAAGCCGCGCGGTGAGTGTGCAGATGCAGGACGAGCCTAGCGAGGAAGCAATGGCTGATATGTTTGCTGACCTCTATCACACCCCTGGCAAGAGAGTGGGTTAAGTGATGGATATTATTGGAATGTCCCTGCGTCAACGGTCTGCCATGCAGTGTTCATTTGCGCACGTGCAGCCCTCGATGTGGTTTCGGTCTACGCAAGACAAGGTAAAGAAATAACATGGGCAGCATGCATCCCGTACAGGTTATCGCGGTGACCGGTGGCAAAGGTGGCGTCGGTAAGACTAACGTGTCAGTGAACCTTTCACTGGCCCTCGCCGAGCTTGGCCGTCGCGTCATGCTGCTGGACGCCGATCTGGGTCTGGCCAATGTCGACGTGCTGCTCGGGTTAACGCCCAAGCGCACACTTGCCGATGTCATCGAGGGGCGTTGTGAGTTGCGCGACGTGCTGTTGCAGGGGCCGGGCGGGGTTCGAATCGTACCCGCTGCTTCCGGCACCCAGAGCATGGTGCATCTGTCGCCCGCCCAGCATGCCGGCCTGATCCAGGCGTTCAGCGAGATTGGCGACAACCTCGATGTGCTGGTGATCGACACGGCCGCCGGTATCGGCGAGTCGGTGGTCAGCTTCGTGCGCGCCGCTCAGGAAGTGCTGCTGGTGGTGTGCGATGAACCCACGTCGATCACCGATGCCTACGCCCTGATCAAACTGCTTAACCGCGATTACGGCATGAACCGCTTCCGGGTACTGGCCAACATGGCTCAGAGCCCGCAGGAAGGGCGCAACTTGTTCGCCAAACTGACCAAAGTGACGGATCGTTTTCTCGATGTTGCGCTGCAGTATGTAGGCGCCGTGCCGTACGACGAGTGCGTACGCAAGGCTGTACAGAAACAGCGCGCCGTTTACGAAGCATTCCCGCGTTCCAAATGTGCTCTGGCTTTCAAGGCCATTGCCCAGAAGGTTGATACTTGGCCGTTGCCAGCCAATCCGCGGGGTCATCTCGAGTTCTTCGTTGAGCGACTCGTTCACCAGACCAGTGCAGGGCCTGTGCAATGACTGCGAGCGGCTACCAGATGTACAGCAAGGCGTCCCGTAATTCACAATATGAGTTGATCGAGCGCTATGCGCCATTGGTCAAGCGTATCGCTTATCATCTGCTGGCGCGCTTGCCGGCCAGTGTGCAGGTCGAGGATCTGATCCAGGCCGGCATGATCGGCCTGCTTGAAGTCTCCACCAAGTATGATTCCACCAAGGGTGCGAGTTTCGAGACCTACGCCGGCATTCGCATCCGTGGTGCGATGCTCGATGAAGTGCGCAAGGGTGACTGGGCGCCACGCTCGGTACACCGCAATACGCGCATGGTCAGTGACGCAATTCGGGCAATTGAAGCTAAAACCGGCCGTGACGCTAAAGATCACGAGGTTGCGGCCGAACTCCAGTTGAGTCTCGATGATTACTACGGGATTTTGAATGACACCTTGGGCAGCCGCCTCTTCAGTTTCGACGACCTGCTGCAGGACGGCGATCATGAAGGGCTGCACGAGGATGGCGCAAGCGGATCGCTTGAGCCGTCGCGCGACCTGGAAGACGAGCGCTTCCAGGCTGCGTTGGCCGATGCAATTGCCAATCTGCCAGAGCGCGAGCGTCTGGTGTTGGCGCTGTACTACGACGAAGAGCTGAACCTCAAGGAAATCGGAGAGGTTCTTGGGGTCAGCGAATCTCGGGTCAGTCAGTTACACAGCCAGTGCGCAGCTCGTTTGCGAGGGCGTTTGGGGGAGTGGCGAGCGCGTTGACAGGCAATGTGCGGTCTTTGGCCGCATGTTGACTGCAAGCCGGCTGTGCAGAGCGTTACGTGGTAACAGGATCGACCCGTCAGAAGCCTGTCAGGCATTGCCTCGATGGGCTTGTTTCTCAGGTCCTTGCCTGTTGTTGTGCCAAGCCCGTCGTCGTTTCGTACAGCCGGGGGTGTGCTGTGCCAGTATTGAGTGAACAGCGTGTTCAGGTGCTGAACGCGTTAAAGACTGCTTGGAGGTCGAATTGGACAAGAACATGAAAATCCTCATCGTTGATGACTTCTCAACGATGCGGCGGATCATCAAGAACCTTTTGCGTGATCTGGGGTTTACCAACACATCGGAAGCGGATGATGGTCTGACCGCATTGCCGATGCTGCAGAGCGGTGCCTTTGACTTTCTGGTGACGGACTGGAACATGCCTGGCATGTCCGGTATCGATCTGCTGCGCGAAGTCCGCAAGGACGAACGCCTCAAGAGCCTTCCCGTGCTGATGGTCACTGCCGAAGCCAAGCGTGAGCAGATCATTGAAGCTGCCCAGGCTGGGGTGAACGGCTATGTAGTCAAGCCATTCACTGCCCAAGCCCTGAAAGACAAGATCGACAAGATCTTTGAACGCGTCAATAGCTGATGCAAGCCGCGAGGGCGCTATGGATAACAATGATTCGATGGCCGACTTTGAGTCGACCTTAAAAAGACACGCGCAGGAACTTGTCACCAGCCTTGAAAAGGGTCGTTTCGGTGACGCTGTGCAACTGATCCACGAACTCAATCAGACACGCGACCGCGGCCTTTATCAGGAAGTGGGCAAGCTGACTCGTGAGCTGCACAGTGCAATCGTAAACTTTCACATCGATCCGCACATGCCTCAAGCCGAGGAAGTGTCGCAGATCACGGATGCTACCGAACGCCTGTCGTATGTGGTGAGGCTGACCGAGAATGCGGCCAACCGCACCATGGACCTGGTGGAGGAGAGTACGCCGGTCATGAACGGCCTGAGTTCCGACGCCAAGGCGTTGAGCGACGACTGGGGACGTTTCATGCGCCGCGAAATCGGTGCCGAAGAGTTCCGCGAGCTGGCCAAGCGGGTCGATGGTTTTCTGACGCGTACCGAGAAGGAAACCCATCAGGTTTCCGCGCATCTCAATGACATTCTGCTTGCCCAGGATTACCAGGACCTTACCGGTCAGGTCATCAAGCGTGTGACGCAACTGGTCACTGAAGTCGAGAGCAATCTGCTCAAACTGGTGCTCATGGCCAGTCATGTCGATCGCTTTGCTGGCATCGAACATGACGAACAATCCATCCTCGATGAAAAAGATCCTAAAAAACATCTCGCTCAGGGTGAAGGTCCGCAGATTCATGCCGATAAACGTGAAGACGTCGTATCCGGACAGGATGATGTAGACGATCTGCTATCGAGCCTCGGCTTCTAAGATCTGTTGACGGTTAATTTTAGGGAGCACCCCATGAGCTTCGGCGCCGATGAAGAAATCCTTCAGGATTTTCTGGTAGAGGCCGGCGAAATTCTGGAGCAGTTGTCAGAGCAATTGGTCGAGCTGGAAAGCCGACCGGATGATGCTGATCTGCTCAATGCAATTTTTCGCGGTTTTCACACTGTAAAAGGGGGCGCCGGCTTCCTCCAGCTCCATGAGCTGGTGGAGTGCTGCCACATCGCCGAAAACGTGTTCGACATCCTGCGCAAGGGTGAACGTCGCGTTGATTCCGAACTGATGGACGTGGTCCTTGAAGCACTGGACTCCGTCAATAGCATGTTCGGTCAGGTACGTGAACGGACTGACGTAACTCCGGCGACGCCAGAACTGCTGGCCGCGCTGGCGCGTCTGGCCGAGCCACAATCTGCCGATGAGGCCGCGGCTCCCGAGCCAGAGCCCGAGCCGGTGGTTGAAGTCCAGGCTGCTGCTGCGGTTGCAGAACCAGCTGCTGGCGACGAAATTACCGATGATGAATTCGAGCAGCTGCTCGATTCGCTGCACGGCTCCAGCCCGGTATCTGCAGCGCCTGCACAGGCGCCAGCAGCCGCTGCGCCGGCAAGTGATGAAATCACCGATCAGGAATTTGAATCCCTGCTTGATCAGTTGCATGGCAAGGGCAAGTTTGCGGCTGATGCTGCAACCGCTCCGGCCCCCGCTCCTGCGGCGCAGCGCGGTGCCGCGCCTGCCGGTGACGAAATCACTGACGATGAATTCGAAGCGTTACTCGATCAACTGCACGGCAAAGGCTCGTTTGATGGTGCCGTAGCGGCTCCCGTAGCTGCTGCACCTGTGGCCGTTGCTGCCAAGGCACCCGCTGCTGCTGCGTCGGACGAAATCACCGATCACGAATTCGAAAGCCTGCTCGACGAATTGCATGGCAAGGGCAAGTTCGAGCCGGAGGCGATTGTTGCCAAGGCGCCTGCTCCGCCACCGCCGCCTCCTGTTGCCAAGCCTGCTGCGGCGCCTGCTGCCAAAGCCGAACCGGCCAAACCCGCAGCGGCTCCGGCCCCTGCGCGCGCTCCTGCGCCTACCGGCGAAAAGCCGGTGGCGACAGAAGCCGAAACCACGGTTCGTGTCGATACCGCCCGACTGGACGAGATCATGAACATGGTCGGCGAGCTGGTGCTGGTGCGTAACCGCCTGGTGCGGTTGGGTCTCAACAGCGGCGATGAAGCCATGTCCAAGGCCGTTTCCAACCTGGATGTGGTGACCGCCGATCTGCAGACTGCGGTGATGAAAACCCGCATGCAGCCGATCAAGAAAGTTTTCGGTCGTTTCCCGCGTCTGGTTCGTGACCTGGCTCGCCAGCTCAAGAAAGAGATCAACCTGGAACTGGTCGGCGAAGAAACCGACCTCGACAAGAACCTCGTAGAGGCGCTTGCCGATCCACTGGTCCACTTGGTGCGTAACGCGGTCGACCACGGTATCGAAACGCCGGAAGAGCGCGAAGCCACGGGCAAGTCCCGCGGCGGGCGGGTAATCCTTTCCGCAGAGCAGGAAGGCGACCATATCCTGCTGTCGATCTCCGATGACGGCAAGGGCATGGACCCTAACGTCCTGCGCTCCATTGCGGTGAAACGCGGCGTCATGGACAAGGATGCAGCCGATCGGTTGAGTGACACCGATTGCTACAACCTGATCTTCGCACCGGGCTTCTCGACCAAGACCGAGATTTCCGATGTGTCGGGTCGCGGTGTGGGCATGGACGTGGTCAAGACCAAAATCTCCCAGCTCAACGGCTCGATCAACATCTACTCGACCAAGGGCCAGGGTTCGAAGATCGTCATCAAGGTGCCGTTGACGCTGGCGATCATGCCGACCCTGATGGTGATGCTGGGCAACCAGGCCTTCGCTTTCCCGCTGGTCAACGTCAACGAAATCTTCCACCTGAACCTGTCGACTACCAACGTGGTTGATGGCCAGGAAGTGGTGATCGTACGTGACAAGGCCTTGCCGCTGTTCTACCTCAAGCGCTGGCTGGTCAGTTCGGCGGCTCACGAGGAGCAGCGTGAAGGGCACGTGGTAATTCTCACGGTCGGCACTCAGCGCATCGGTTTTGTCGTCGATCAGCTGGTCGGTCAGGAAGAAGTGGTTATCAAACCGCTGGGCAAGATGCTGCAAGGTACGCCGGGCATGTCGGGCGCCACCATCACCGGTGACGGTCGCATCGCCTTGATTCTCGATGTACCCAGCATGCTCAAGCGTTACGCCGCACGGCGTATCTGAACCCGGGGTCGCGGGCAGCCTGGCTGCCTGCGGCACCTATTGGAGTGTTTATGGCAGTCAAGGTCCTGGTGGTGGATGATTCCGGTTTTTTCCGCCGCCGCGTTACGGAAATTCTTTCTTCGGACCCCAACATTGTAGTGGTCGGCACCGCCACCAACGGCAAGGAAGCGATTGAGCAGGCGCTGGCGCTCAAGCCGGATGTCATCACCATGGACTACGAAATGCCGATGATGGATGGCATTACGGCAGTTCGCCATATCATGCAGCGTATCCCCACCCCGGTATTGATGTTCTCGTCGCTGACGCACGAAGGTGCGCGCGTGACGCTGGATGCTCTTGACGCCGGTGCGGTGGATTTTCTGCCCAAGAATTTCGAAGATATCTCGCGCAACCCGCAGAAGGTCAAGCAACTGCTGTGCGAGAAAATCAACAGCATTTCACGCAGTAACCGTCGTTCCAGCGGGTTCGGTTCAGCCAGTGCCGCTCCGGCGGCTCCGGCATCGTCGACGTTGTCCAGCCGCGCCTCCGCGCCAGCCCCTGCACCTGCCAGGGCAGTGCCGTCACGCACGGCAACACCTGCTGCCGCCCCGGCCGCCCCGGCCCATCATGCGCCGGCGCACCCGACGACTTCAGGCACGGCCAAGCGCAAGGCCTACAAGCTGGTGGCCATTGGTACCTCAACCGGCGGCCCGGTCGCGCTGCAACGGGTGCTGACCCAACTGCCAGCCAATTTTCCGGCACCACTGGTGCTGATTCAGCACATGCCTGCGGCGTTTACCAAAGCGTTTGCCGAGCGTCTCGACAAGCTGTGCAAGATCAGCGTCAAGGAAGCCGAAGACGGCGACGTGCTGCGTCCTGGTGTGGCGCTGCTGGCGCCGGGTGGCAAGCAGATGATGGTTGACGGACGCGGTACGGTGAAGATTCTGCCGGGCGACGAGCGCCTCAATTACAAGCCCTGCGTCGACATTACCTTTGGCTCTGCCGCCAAGTCCTACGGCGACAAGGTGCTTTCGGTGGTCTTGACCGGCATGGGTGCCGATGGCCGCGAGGGCGCGCGTCTGCTCAAGCAGGCCGGCAGTACCGTATGGGCTCAGGACGAAGCGAGCTGCGTGATTTATGGCATGCCGATGGCCATCGTCAAGGCCGAACTCGCGGATGCGATCTACAGTCTCGACGACATCGGTCGGCACCTGGTAGAGGCCTGTCTCTGATGGATGTACTGAGCCTTATCGGTCTGATTCTGGCGTTTGTCGCAATCATTGGTGGCAATTTTCTCGAAGGCGGGCACCTCGGTGCCTTGCTCAATGGTCCGGCGGCGCTGATCGTGTTGGGCGGTACCCTCGGTGCTTCGCTGTTGCAGTCGCCCATGAACGCGTTCATGCGTGCCATGAAAATCATCCACTGGATCATTTTCCCGCCACGTATCGATCTGCCCGGCGGTGTCGACCGGGTCATCGGCTGGAGCATGACCGCTCGCAAAGAGGGCTTGCTGGGTCTGGAAACCGTAGCCGATGCCGAGCCCGACGGTTATTCGCGCAAGGGGTTGCAACTGTTAGTCGACGGTGCCGAGCCGGCCGCGATTCGCAGCATTCTCGAAGTGGATTTCATCACGCAGGAAACCCGCGATATTCAGGCGGCGAAAGTATTCGAAAGCATGGGCGGCTACGCGCCGACCGTGGGTATCATCGGCGCAGTCATGGGCCTGATTCATGTCATGGGTAACCTGGCCGATCCCAGCCAACTGGGCAGCGGTATTGCGGTGGCCTTTGTCGCCACGATCTATGGCGTGGCCATGGCCAACCTGATCCTCCTGCCTGTAGCCAACAAGCTCAAGGCCATTGCCCACCGTCAGGCGCGCTATCGCGAAATGTTGCTTGAAGGTCTGTTGTCCATCGCCGAGGGTGAAAACCCGCGCTCCATCGAACTCAAGCTGCAAGGCTTCATGGAGTAACAGCGCATGGCTCGCCGTCGTCAGGTCGAAGAACATGAAAATCACGAACGCTGGCTGGTGTCGTATGCCGACTTCATTACCTTGCTGTTCGCGTTTTTCGTGGTGATGTACTCGATTTCCTCGGTCAACGAAGGCAAGTACAAGATTCTGTCCCAGGCATTGGTCGGCGTGTTCAACGACACCGAACGCACCATGAAGCCTATCCCCATCGGCGAGCAGCGCCCGGTCTCGATCAAGCCCGCCGAGCCGCTGGTCAAGGACAGCGAGCAGACTGACGCCGGTATAGGTCAGGCCTCTGATGACCCGTTGCAGACCATCGCCCAGGACGTGCGCGATGCGTTCGGTGACCTGATCAAGTCCGACCAGATGACGGTGCGCGGCAACGAATTGTGGATCGAGATCGAACTCAACTCCAGCATGCTTTTCGGCAGCGGCGATGCGATGCCCAGCGACAAGGCGTTCACCATCATCGAAAAGGTCGCCGGGATCGTCAAACGCTTCGACAACCCGATCCATGTCGAGGGCTTTACCGACGACCAGCCGATCAGCACTGCACAGTTTCCGACCAATTGGGAGCTGTCTTCGGCGCGTTCTGCCAGCATTGTGCGCATGCTGGCCATGGACGGTGTCAATCCGGCGCGACTCGCTTCGGTGGGCTACGGTGAGTTTCAGCCGATCGCCCCCAACACCAGCACTGCCGGCCGCGCCAAGAACCGCCGTGTAGTGCTGGTTATCTCGCGCAATCTGGACGTTCGCCGCAGCCTGACCAGCGCTGGATCGGCCAATGTGCAGCCTGATGCTGCATTGCGGCGTGCTGGCACACAAACTGCACCGGTGCCAGCAAAGCCGCCGGTACGCGCGAACGCCGTCAATTCTCCGTCACCCGCCCCCTAAACATCGTATCGGTATGGTCGTCGCTGTACGGAAGGAAAACAATTAATGAGAGTCTGGGCAGTAGCCAACCAGAAAGGTGGAGTCGGAAAGACCACCACGACCATTGCCCTGGCCGGTTTGCTGGCCGATTCAGGCAAGCGCGTGGTTGTGGTCGATCTGGACCCTCACGGCTCCATGACCAGTTATTTCGGGCATAACCCGGACGAACTGGAACACAGTGCTTTCGATCTGTTCCTGCATAAAGGCGCAGTGCCGGACGGTCTTCCCGGCCAGTTGCTGCTGCCTACCAGCGACAAACGTATCTCGCTGATACCCTCCAGCACGGCACTCGCCACACTGGAACGCCAGTCACCCGGCCAGAGCGGCCTGGGTCTGGTTGTCGCGAAAAGTCTGGCTCAGTTGTGGCAGGATTTTGACTATGCCTTGATCGACAGTCCGCCGCTGCTGGGCGTTCTCATGGTCAATGCGCTGGCGGCCAGCCAACAGTTGGCGATTCCGGTGCAGACCGAGTTTCTGGCCGTGAAAGGTCTGGAGCGCATGGTCAACACGCTGACCATGATCAACCGTTCGCGCAAGGTGCCACTGCCTTACACCATCGTGCCGACTTTGTTCGACCGCCGTACCCAGGCATCGATGGGTACCTTGAAACTGTTGCGCGACAGCTTCCCCGAGCACGTCTGGCAAGCCTATGTGCCGGTCGATACGCGACTGCGCGATGCCAGCCGTCTGGGGCTTACGCCGTCGCAGAACGACAGCAAGAGTCGTGGTGTGATCGCTTACCGGGCATTGCTCAAGCATATGCTCGCCGAGCAGCTCAATGCGCAGGTGGCCTGACGTGAACGTCTACTCTTTCTACATTGTTTGCTCAAGTGATGCCTCAATGCGGCCGATAACTGTATCAGGCTGCACATGCTCCATTTTTTGTTGGGCCCCGGTATGAACCGCCCTGTAGAAGTAGCAACACGACCCAAACTGGCTTTGCAGTCCTATCTGGACGCATTGCTGTACGACGCGACTGAAGTGCTCGAAGAGCCCGTCAGCAGCATCGATGAATTTCAGGCGGCTGTGCTCGAAGAGCAGGCCTTTGATGCGCGGATGCAGGCGCAGATCAAGCCACTGGCGGTCGCGGTTGCCGCGCCGGCTCCGGTGGCTGTCGAGGTGCAGGTGCTGGCGCCTGCGCCAGTGGTTGAAGTCGCTCCGGTGATCGTTGCCGAAGCGGTGCAGGTTGAAGTGGTTCAGGTTGAAGAGGCAGTGCCAGGCGTTGCGCTGGTAGAACCAGTCGCCGAGTTGAGCACGCTGGCAGCCCAGCGTACCCCGACGCCACCGCCGACCAGTGATGGTCGTCCGGCATGGGCTGCCGAGCCATTCGAATGCCTGTTGTTCGATGTGGCCGGTCTGACACTGGCGGTGCCGCTGGTGTGTCTGGGGTCGATTTATCCGCTGGCGGGGCAGGAGCTGACGCCGCTGTTCGGTCAGCCGGACTGGTTTCTCGGGATCCTGCCGTGTCAGGCAGGCAACCTGAAAGTGTTGGATACCGCGCGCTGGATCATGCCTGATCGCTACCGCGACGATTTTCGCCAGGGATTGCAGTACGTGATTTCGGTGCAGGGATACGAGTGGGGGCTGGCGGTGCATCAGGTCAGCCGTTCGTTGCGTCTTGATCCGAACGAGATCAAATGGCGTGCGCAGCGAGGTCATCGTCCATGGCTGGCGGGTACGGTCATCGAGCATATGTGCGCGTTGCTGGATGTTGCAGAGTTGGCCGAGCTGATAGCCAGTGGCGCGGTCAAGCAGTTGAACAAGTCGAAATAATCATGGGTCGATGCCAGTGGCGTCACCTGCAAAGAACACACGTGAGGGGTTGGGGTTATGAATAAGTCGTCTGCACAAGGTTCCGAAGATCCTATTCTGCAATGGGTTACGTTCCGCCTGGACAACGAGTCCTACGGCATCAACGTAATGCAGGTGCAGGAAGTGCTGCGCTACACTGAAATCGCCCCGGTGCCGGGTGCGCCAAGCTATGTGCTGGGCATCATCAACCTGCGCGGTAACGTCGTGACCGTGATCGATACTCGCCAGCGTTTTGGCCTGGCCCCGGTTGAAGTCAGCGACAATACGCGTATCGTGATCATCGAAGCCGACAAGCAAGTGGTCGGTATTCTGGTCGACAGCGTGGCTGAAGTGGTTTACTTGCGTCAGTCAGAAGTCGAAACTGCGCCTAACGTTGGTAACGACGAATCGGCCAAGTTCATTCAGGGCGTTTGCAACAAGAACGGCGAACTGTTGATTCTGGTTGAACTGGACAAAATGATGTCCGAAGAAGAGTGGTCCGAGCTGGAGAACATCTGATTGATCTTTGAGGTAGCTGTCGTCTTTCTGGGCATTCTCTGGGTTGTCACCCTGTTTATGTTCCTGGCCCATACCAGGCGTCAGCGCAAGCTGGACGCCGAGCGTGATGACGCGGCTGCCTTGCGGGATCAGCGGATCAAGGAGTTGGCCAGACGCCTGGACAACTACCAGAACGGCACGGTGCGCATGGGCGAGGCATTGCATGAGCTGCGTGCCGTCGTTGCGCCGTTGCCGGACAAGCTCACCGCACTGGAGCAGCGCGATCCCTCCACGCTGTCCTTCGCCCAGGCCGCCCGTCTGGTCGGCATGGGTGCCAGCATCGACGAGCTGACCCAGTCCTGCGGCCTGACCCAGGCCGAAGCGCAACTGATGACCAAACTGCACGGCAATACAGCGAGCTAGTTTCTCTTCCCTGCACGCCTGCGCTGCACACCCAAGGCCGGACGCAGAGCGTCCAGAACTGCATTCCCACGCTGGAGCGTGAGGAACGATAATCTTGTAACTCTCGTGCCAGCCACTCCGCGTTGGCATGCCCTCCGTAACGCTTAGCGTCATAAATTTCCGGTGCGGCACAAGATCATGCCTTAACTGTTAATGCTGTCTAAAATGCTTTTTTATCGCGATGGCACAGACGACGCAGGGTGCGACGTA